>PBUF01000115.1 GCA_002727775.1 Gammaproteobacteria bacterium | reverse complement strand
CAAACTCATCCTCTTGCGCAGGTTTATCTTTCGATCTAACCCTTCGAGAACCTTTCTCAGCGGCTTGAACTTGTGCCTGAACGTCTGCCGCATTAGCCGAATTATCACTAACTTCGCCCTCTTTCTTATCCGTATTTGATCTCTGTTCTTGCTGCTTTTTATTCTCTTCTTCAAGAGCTTCTTGTTCGGCCTTTTTCTTTGCTTCAGCAAGTTTTTCTTCTTCTAATCTTGTCTGTGTCTCTGCTTCTATCCGCGCAGACTCTTCTTCTCTAATCTTACGAGCTTCTATCTCAGACTGTTTAACAATCGCTTGATCTGGTGTTTTTNCCGACTGACTTGNTAANTCTTCNTTCTTGATATAGGTCCGNTTTTTNCGCACCTCTACNGTCACATCTCTTCCNGTCCTACCTTGGCCTTGCTTTATTGTGCCCGTGCTCTTTCTTTTCAGTGTGATTTTTTTCTTAGAATCTTGAGAATCACCACGAAATTTCTGGAGATGCGNTAGCAGCTGCTGTTTTTCTTCTTCTGCAACCACNTCATCGTCTGCACTATGCGAAAGACCAGCTTCTTGCATTTGTTTTAGCAAACGATCAACAGGTACTTTTACGGTTTCTGCTAACTGTTTAACTGTTACTTTGGCCATTCTCTTTCCTCACNTAGACACTTAACAACAAACTTAGTTTAAAAAANTTTGCTATTTCAAATGACATAATAATTCTGTATCGATCATGCTTCATCAAATTTCTGACTATTCCGCATCCTCACTCTCTAAAAACCAAGGCTCTCTCGCTTTNAGAATTAACTTACCGGCTTTTTCATCGCCCAGAGAATCATCAATCTCCAAGAGCTCACCAACAGATAATTCAGCCAAGTCCTCCATAGTCACAACCCCATTTGCAGCAAGCTGAAAANCCAATGCTCTATCCATCCCTTCCATGTGCAATAAGTCATCGGCGGGAACCGCATCTCCTAACGCAGCCTCACTCGCGATAGCCTTGGTNANCAATGCATCCTCNGCTCTTTTCCTCAGTTCTTGAACAATTTCTTCGTCAAAACCTTCTATCGCCAGAATTTCTTCTAAAGGCACATAGGCTATTTCTTCCAGAGTTGTAAACCCCTCCTCAACCAATACAGCTGCCACGTCTTGGTCTACTTCTAAAGCATCCTGAAACTCCGTNATAAATTTACCACTTTCTAACTCTTGTTTTTCGAGCGCTTCAGCTTCAGTCATAATGTTCAGGGACCAACCGCACAGATCACTTGCCAGCCGNACATTTTGACCTCCTCTACCAATCGCTTGCGCCAGGTTTTCTTCTGTCACAGCTATATCCATGGTATGCGAATCCTCGTCCAACACTATTGANGCGACTTCAGCTGGAGCCATCGCGTTAATAGTAAGTTGAGCAGGATTATCATCCCACAATACGATATCTATTCTTTCTTGAGCCAATTCTCCAGATACGGCTTGCACTCGAGAACCNCGCATACCTACACAGGCNCCAACTGCATCAATCCTGCCGTCATTTGTTTTGACCGCAATTTTTGCGCGCGAGCCAGGATCCCTGGCAGCACCTAGAATTTCGATCACTTCTTCAGAAATCTCTGGCACCTCCACTCTGAACAACTCAATCAACATTTTTGGAGAAGTGCGAGATAGGATCAATTGGGGACCGCGATTTTCAGGTTTTATCTCTACCAAAAGAGCTCTTAGTCTATCTCCAACTCTAAAAACCTCCCGAGGAATTAGTGCCTCTTTGATCAATATACCCTCAGCATTGTTCCCTAGATCAACGATTACATTGTCCCTATTGATTTTTTTCACGGTGCCGCTTACTAATTCATTAAGCTTCGGTAGATAAGCCTCAACAATTTGAGCACGTTCGGCATCTCTGACCTTTTGGACAATAACCTGTTTGGCAGCCTGAGCTGCAATACGACCAAACTCGACTGACTCGACGGGCTCTTCTAGAACGTCTCCTAACACCGCATCAGCTTTAATAGCTTGAGCCTCTTCAAGACTATATTGCGCATCTGGATTTATTTCTTCTTCCCTTTCTTCCAACTCCTGAAACTCGACTACTTCCCAAGTTCTAAAAGTTTCATATTCCCCAGACTCTCTATCTATAGCCACACGAAACTCGGCATTTTCTCCATAACGTCGCTTAGTAGCGCTGGCCAAAGCTAATTCTATGGCCTCAAATATCACTTCTTTAGAAACCCCTTTCTCCAAAGAGACNGACTCAGCAACCAACAAAATCTCTTTACTCATTTAAACNCCTTCTTATTCAAAAATAGGAATNACTCTAATTTTCCCTATATCCTCGATTGGGAAAAGATACTCTTCATCTTTAACCTCTATAACGACACAATCGTCCTCNGTGCCCTTAAGCAAACCTTCATAATTCTTCTGGCCATCGAACATCTTCAACAATTTCAGTTCAACACGTTCTCCGACATGCCTGGTGTAGTGGTTTTCACAAAACAATATTCTGTCCATTCCTGGCGAAGAGACTTCGAGTCGATAATCCGAAGCGAAGTCAGCCTCAACATCCAATAGGTCAGATATGTGTTCACTAACTAATACACAATCATCGATTCCTACCCCTGCCTCAGCTTCTATATACAGTCGAATTTTCAGGTTTCGACCATGATTTAGCAGTTCTAAGCCCCAATACTCAAANCCTAAGGATTCNATAACCGGTTCAAAAAGTTCTTTTAAACTACCTTCATCAAAACGCAAAAAAATCTCCTANCTCAGTCCTGACACTTTCACGAAAGCAAAAAAAAGGGCCTTACGACCCAATTTCAATAAATAAACATTAAAACCGTTCAACCAACCACTTTAGCNNCTTGCNCTAATATTAGGCTTTGGCATAAAAACTAACGCCTCTNCCAATACCCTAAAAGAGNATAGCGCTAANTTGGTAGCGGGGGCAGGATTTGAACCTACGACCTATGGGTTATGAGCCCACCGAGCTACCAGACTGCTCCACCCCGCAACCGTCAACCGCAGATTATAGGGTTGCAAACAATCTCCTGCAAGACAATGAATGCCTTATTGGGCCAAAACGAATGGTGCCGAAGGCGAGACTCGAACTCGCACGGACATAAGTCCACTACCCCCTCAAGGTAGCGTGTCTACCAGTTTCACCACTTCGGCAAAAGAATCCGATGATTTCTACAACTCAGGGATAGAATCATCTCTGGATTCCATCTCATCTTCATCGGAACCAGAACTATCTTTCGACAAAGGTAAATCGATTGCTTCGTTGTTGCCCCGTTCAACATTAATTTGTGGGATACCCTCACTATCTACACTTGCTACTTTTTCTTTGGCTAAGAAAGCAATGCCGAAAGTTATTGCGAAAAATACTATAGCCAACCACGTGGTCAATTTCGTTAAAAAGGGAGCACTACCAGAGGCTCCAAATACAGTATTCGATGACCCGCTACCGAAAGCCGCCCCTACATCTGCGCCCTTGCCTTGCTGCAACAAAACCAACACCGTCAACGCTATAGCGTCAATGGACAACAAGGTAAATAAAATAGTCTCAAGCGTAGTCATAGCATCCTTCTCTTTGACGGAATAATAATTTAAAGATCAGTCCAATGCATTAAGGATTGACGAAAAACTATCGGCTTTAAGCGATGCGCCTCCTACTAACAATCCATTTACATGATCTTGCTTGATCAAGTCNGCGGAATTTTCGGCAGTNACACTTCCCCCATAAAGNATCCTAACATTAGCACCCAATGTTCCTAAAACNNCTANCAACACGTTTCGAATGAAGGCATGCATTTCTTGCACTTCTTCAAGCGTGGCACTTTCACCACTTCCTATCGCCCATATTGGCTCATAGGCGATTACTACTTCATTCTGAATTTTGGTCCAATCAATCGCTAACACCTTCTTTAGTTGCTTNGAAACCACTGATTCAGCTTGACCAGATAGTCGCTCTTCTAAAGTTTCACCCACACANACAATGNCATTCATACCNGCCTTCAACGAACACTCGAGCTTCTGCTTCACTAACTCATCACTCTCNTTTTGCAGCTGTCGCCTTTCTGAATGTCCANCTAGAGCCCAATNAGCTCCAATATCTCTGGCCATCTTTGCAGAAATTTCACCNGTAAATGCTCCAGCGTCCNCTGTCCAAATATTTTGGATGCCAACAGCAAGCGCTCGGTTTCCAATAGCGCTTATACAGTCTCGAATATAGACCGCGGGTGGCAATACCACTGCTTCAGCANATTCACGCAGGTCTAGTTTTTCAAAGAAGTCTTTTAGCCCTTCNAGNGACCCATTCATCTTCCAGTTAGCTACTATTANAGGTTTGGACATATCTAATAAAANGNTNCTACGATATTCCTTCTGACTTCGCTATATTNCTTAACTCTTCAGCAATAGCGCTCGCTTGCTCTCGATCTTGCCCCTCAACCATTACTCTAANNAGTGGCTCNGTACCAGAGGGCCTAATGAGAATTCGACCTTCTTTTNNTAACTCGCTCCGAAATNTATCAATTCTTTCNGCTAGCTTTCTGCTGCNCATAACGATTTTTGGATTTTCTGTTGACACATTAANAAGTACTTGGGGAAGCTTTNTCACNGGCTTGACNAGCTNACTAAGCGTTATCTTCATCGATCCCAGAATCTCTAAAATTTGCAGTGCGCTGATTATCGCGTCNCCAGTGTGACAAGCATCTAAGTTAATAATGTGCCCGGAGGTCTCGCCTCCTAGGGNCCANTGTTTTTCTCTTAAAGNNTCCATTATGTAACGATCGCCNACATCTGCCCTGACAAAAGGAATNTTTAACNCAGCTAGNGCTAACTCGAGCCCTAGATTCGTCATNTGTGTTCCAACAACTCCNCCNATTAACGTNNCTAACTNTTTNTTTCTGCAAGCNATCGCGTAAACAATCTCATCTCCATCNACTATCTCGCCNAATTCATCNATCATGATCAAACGATCNCCGTCTCCGTCAAAAGCGATACCTAAATCCGCTTTCTCTTCGACTACCCTCCTTTGCAACACTGTTGTGTCTGTCGAACCGCAACCCTCATTGATATTCNTNCCATCAGGNTCAACTCCCATANATATGGGAGATAAACCNAGNTTNTCAAAAACACNCTGAGCAACTTTATANGNNGCTCCATTTGCNCAATCAAGNACTANNGNTANGTTNGCAAAATTTCGTGGTTCTTTAANAAAGCTCTGGCAATAAGCTTCNTATTCCAAAGTNGGTTGGGGTGGACGTTGNATCNNNCCNGGATTGCGATACCCATNTTTTGGGCNATCATTTTGCAGCTCATCCTCTATAGCNTCTTGTNTTTCNGAAGATAGNTTNTTCCCGTCTCGGTCGAANACCTTTATNCCATTATCAGTNTAGGGGTTGTGCGATGCCGAAATCACCACCCCCAAGTCNGCATTCGAATTNCGGGCTACGTAAGATATACACGGGGTAGGCGCAACCCCCATAGCCAGNACGTCAGCCCCCGANGAGAGAAGCCCACTCTCTANTGCTGATTCAAGCATGTANCCAGANACCCTGGTATCTTTCCCCAATACCACTCTCANGCCCTTGCGCTCATCNGCAAACACCTTCCCCAGTGCTNGACCGAGCCTCAGCATAAACTGTGAATTNATCACNTCGCTGCCTACACGCCCACGAATTCCGTCCGTGCCAAAGTAACTTATTTTTGCATTCCCTTTCATGTCAGCTCTCNGAGGGTTTAATCAANTTCTGCCAANAAGGATGCAAGCACTCGCGGCCTAGGTCTCTTCCGCTGGCCCCCCAATCGGGCTTTCTCCTGCAGAGGAGGAGTCTCCTGAAGAGTTCGAACCCCCAGTTGAATCCTGACTAATACGAGGCTTTGCCCCAGCCATGATATCGTCTATTTGTTCTGACGAAAGCGTTTCAAATTCCATGAGTGCCTCAGCCATCACATGCAATTTGTCTTCGTTTTCTTTTAGAATTTTTCTGGATTCTGCATAGCATTCATCAATCAAAATCCTAATCTCTTGGTCTATTTCTCGAGCAGTATCTGGCGAATGAGGCTTAGGATTCGAACCTGCTGACATACCCAGAAAAACTTCTCCATCGTCTTCGTCGTACATCAAAGGACCCATTTTCTCTGATAAGCCCCACTTGGTTACATAGTTCCTGGCGAGCTGAGTCGCTCTTTGAATGTCGTTCGATGCCCCTGTAGTGACATTGTTTATTCCCAAAGTCATTTCTTCAGCAATTCGTCCCCCGAAAAGACTACAGATCTGCGAT
>PBUF01000114.1 GCA_002727775.1 Gammaproteobacteria bacterium | reverse complement strand
GCTAAAGACCAGCGTGTCACTTTCCTNNAAAAAATATTTCAGGGAATGGAGAGNGGNGCNACGCTCATCGTGTCAGAAAAAATCGATAGNCCTGAGTATATTTCGACTCATGAGGACTGGAAAAAGACCAANGGATATTCNGATCTCGAAATCGAGCAGAAAAGATCTGCTCTCGAAAAGGTCATGTTGATCGACAGCGAATCCGATCACCTTCAGCGTTTTAAATCCGTTGGTTTTAAAGAAATTGCACAGTGGTATCGATGTCTTAATTGGGCTAGCTATTTGCTACGCAAGTAAAACTTCTTTGAATCAGAGAAACTTTTTCAAACCTCTGCACCGGCCTTTAAGATCATCTTTAATACAATTTAGCGCTTCCACTTCCGTGGTNCCGCCACCTCTTCTTACTAACTGCGAAGTGCCTCTTATCTTGACCCAGTCTCCTTTTGATAGAGTGACAAATCCATTGCGTTTGGTTTCACCCCAGACTTGACCGTCCTCTAGGACGACTAANTCCGCACCACTGGACTCTCGCCTGACGTATGCAACTCTTGTCCATTCTGGTCCATAGTCGTCCTTTTTGTCGCTTTTCGCCCATCCAAACAGTTCAAATCGTTTTCTTTGATCCCCATTATTATCGGAGCGCTNTTCCTGTGTTCGGTCTTTCTCAATATTGCTGGTCTCTTGCTTTTCTTCCCCAGCTAAAACTTCAGCTTCTTGTCCTGAAGCGACTTCTGGTTCAGAGTTACTCTTCTCCANTTCCTGGGCCTCGGACTTTTTTTGAGCCGATCTACTCGATTGATTGTCGGCTAANCTGTCACTTCTTAACGCTTCCGTGATCATCTGATAGCAAGCCGTTCTTTCCTCAACTGTTGACGCTTCCGGACAAAATGCTTCCCTCATGCAGCTGAGCCTTTCTATAGATGAACCGTTTTCGCAGACAGCAAAACTGTTGCCGCTANAAAGCATTAACAGAGCAAAAAAATTAAAATATAAACACCGCATCTTCAACCTTACCTATGGACACACTTCAACCATCTCCATAAATACTATACGCTGACACGATATTTACCACTCAGTTTATTCAGCATCTTCGTGTTACACACCACAGAGCATATAAAACACCTCAAGGACTGGCCGATCGAACTGATCCCTTTACGGTTGAGTAGCAAGCAAAATGGGAATTTCGAGCGTTGGTACAACGCATATGACAGTCTGCCAGATCTCAATGTCACGAATGTGTTGTTTGGTGACACAGTAACCATAGAAGGAGAAACAAGGGACGAGCAAAGTCTGGTCGATGGACTGAAAGGACTCCTTCCTTGGCGTAAAGGCCCCTTCAGATTTGCCAACGTGTTGGTGGACACTGAGTGGCGCTCGGACCTGAAGTGGTCAAGAGTAATGAGCAGCAAAGCAATAAGACAGGCCCTGGAAGGCGCCTCAGTTTTAGACGTTGGTTGTGGTAACGGGTACTTTGGATGGCGAATGCTTAAGGCGGGCGCCCAGAGCGTCATTGGCATCGATCCTTCCGCGCTGTTTTGTCTGCAACACCAATGCGTAGAGCGTTATGTCCAAGACAAAAGAAATACAGTTCTGCCCTTCAAGCTGGAGGAACTTCCAACAACCGTTCAATTCGACTGCGTTTTTAGCATGGGAGTAATTTATCATCGCAGGGACCCCATCGATCACCTTACACGCCTTTATGATCAGACCTCGAGTTCCGGGTTGTTGATTCTTGAGACACTAATCCATGATCAAAAAAACAGCCTATACCCCGATGGACGTTACGCGCGGATGGGCAACGTCTGGTGTGTTCCATCGGAAAGCGATTTATTTAGCTGGATCGAAAAGGCTGGGTACAAAGACCCGACTAAAGTCGATATCACGAAGACCACCACCCAAGAGCAGAGAGCGACCGAGTGGATGAGTTTTGAGTCACTGGCTAATGCCCTAAATCCCAACAACCCGCAGCTCACCATCGAAGGATATCAAGCGCCAATAAGAGAATTAATCATCGCTAGAAAAGAGTAAACTCCTTTTTCGGAGACTATAGCTGGATTAATTAAACAATCATGTTTGGGTTCTTACCTATCAATTTCCGCTTTCGAAAAAAAGTGTCGCTCATATTAGACATCTATCACTGCATGCTCGAAGAAAAAGACAAAGCCATGCATCCTAATCAGATCGCAAAAAAAACCGGCATTCATTTTGGCGAGGTAGCCAAGCGCTTAGACTCTACTCCCGAACTATTTGTTAAACTACCAAAGCGAGACGGGCTGACGAAATACAGAATCACGACTTCTGCTAGTGCCAGAACAGAAGAGGAAACAGAAGAAATGCTTGGAAAACTAGCCTATCGAGAATCGCTGGTTCTCTACGCTTTTGGCACAATGGTAGCGACCATGCTGATCATCGTAGTATTAACTATCATCCCAAACCTATAGGAACATCATGCCCGAAACGTTATCCAAGGAACTAATTGAGCTCAAAGAAACCTGCAATACGTTCGCTCAAGACACGTTACTCAATTTACCGGAAGATCCAGATAGCAGAGAAACTGCGAGAAACGAATCAAAGCGTCTCGGCTTATTTATGATGACACAGCCAAAGCAATTTGGTGGAACAGAGGCGACTCAATTAGAACTCACCGTTGCACGGGAGACTCTCTGCTCACACAACGCCCCACATGTGGATTCGGTATTTGGCCCAAGCCCCGGCGTTTTGGGTGGTGTAGGAGAACCCTTGAAAAGCACACATCTTTCTCCCTTACTAAATGGGGAAAAACGGTCAAGCTTCGGGTTTACAGAGCCTGATGATGCTCCAAAACCTACGTCAGGGAAAATCGAAGGAGAAACCTTAGTAGTCAACGGTCAAAAATCCTATGTAACTGGTGGGGCAGATGCAGACTTTATTAATGCGCTCGTACACATAGAGGATCTGGGTCCTTCCATGGTAGTTGTAGACACCGACTTGGATGGGGTGAACATAGATAAGAAATTCTCGTCGTTAGACGGGTCGCATCACGCCGCATTCTCCTTCAAAAATGTGAACATACCCTCCAGCAATATAATAGGAGAACCAGGTAAAGGGCTTCCCCGAGCAATGCGTCAAATAGGAGACACCCGGTTATTATTTGCTGCCCAGGCTTGTGGTTATATGATCTGGGTAATCAACTTTCTCACAGAACACCTGAAGTCCGAAGACCGATCCGGCGAGCCGAGAGGGAACAAAGATGTCGTTCGTTGGCACTATGCTAATGCAAGAATCAAAGCCTACGCAGCGAGAAGTATGCTTTACCGAACGGCACGAATAGCAGATTCGGGAGAGAACGCCGTCAATGAGTCGATGGCTACCAAGGCTTTTGCTACCGAGACAGTTGGCGAGATTATCGATACCGGCATTCAACTAGTTGGAGGCGCAGCGTTGGTGGATACTCACCCATTAGTTCGTCTCTATAAAAAAGTGAGGGCATGGCGACTTGCAGAGGGTGCAAGCGATATCATTAGACTCAACATTGGTCGCGGTATTCTAGAACTTGATAAAGGAAGAATATAAACATGAAATTTTTTAGTTTTCTCATAGTCCTACCGCTATTTATGGGACTGAGCTTCGTTGATTTAACCGAAGAAGGTAGCAAAGTCCGTGAGGCCACAGCGGACGAAGTCAACAATTGCAAGATGGTTGGAAAAGGCACGGCGACCACTCGCTCAAAAAGAGTGTTCTTCAGCCGAAAGGGAAAAAGGGTTCAAAATGAACTTATAGGGCTCGCAAAAAATGAATCTGCGACACTGGGCGCTAATGCGATCGTTGCCGGGGAAATCGGCAAAGACGGCAAAATGAAGTGGGTTGGATATTCTTGCGACTAAGTCTGGTAAAGATCGCTCTTAAATCCGTGTTCCTCTCGATTTAATTCTTTCTCTTCAGGCGACTTCTTTAATAGGACGTAGACTGAACCCGCTCCGCCTTTCTTCCGCTGAGCCGAGCAAAATGCGTTTACCTCTTCGTGCTGTTCAAGCCAAGCGAACACATAACTCTTAAGGCGTCCAGGTGTTTTACTCGCCTCACCTTTTCCGTGCGATATCAATACGTTTCGCCAGCGCTTTCTGACTGCTAGTTCTAGAAATTCGAAGACAGCGACACGAGCCTCTTTTACCGTCTTCCTGTGGAGGTCTAATGTTCCATCAATCTCGTAGAGACCTTTTCTTAAACGTTCGAAAACGGCATTTTGAATACCTATTTTTTTCCATTCCAAATACTCCAAGGGAGCTTTTGAATGGACTTCGCCCAAAGTCAGATAGTTCTCATCTTTTGCTGGTTTTAACTTACCCTCAGCAGATAAACGCCGATTCTCTTGGGCTATACTGGAGTCCTCTCGGACGGTATTCCGGACTACGTTTTTGCCCTTCGATAAGGGCTGAACGTCATGCATCGCGTCCGCAAATGATTCCTGATCATCATTCATCTCCGTAGACATCACAATGTCCTAAACAGCTATGCTGGGAAATCGCGCCGACCGTGTACCTTCTATCGGCTGGTTTGAGCTTCTGTGATAGGTGAAGACAGGAGAAAGTTTCACTTTGTCACTTAAGTTTTGGCCCGCCGAGTGTAATAGACGACAGTGAAAAAACAATAAGTCGCCGCGATTCAGTCCAATACTCACTTGATTTTCCAACAAGGCCTGACTTTTTTCATTATCTTCCCGAAAAAACCAATCCTTATCGAAGTCTCCTCGCCCAAAGTCAATCTTGTGGCTTCCCGGTATTACCTGAAGAGCCCCATTTAATTCATCTTCTTGATCAAGCGCAATCCACACTGACACGAGTTCTGGAAAATCGAAATGCCAGTATCGAATATCCTGGTGCCAACCGGTGACGCTCGAGTATTTAGGGAACTTCNTCATAACACAGTTGTGGTGGCATTGAGAAAGCATCACAGCCTCGTCTTCCATCAGTTCACAAATCACCCGTCTAACATTTTCATGAGAAGCTATTCGACGCATAATCGGAGCGCGACCGTAGGCATGTAANAGCCTCCTGGGCGTCTCGCTCCCAACCTCTTTGTCGCCTGCAGGAGCGCCTGGATATCCAACATCCACCTCAAGTTCGGCAGGCCCTATGAGCGGTTCAAGAGAATCTAATACAAAGGTCTTGGCCTCTTCGCATATCGCTTCGTCAAGACAATTTCTAAATACTAGGAAGCCGTCCCGCTCAAAATTAGCTCTCGAAACACTTGATAACTCTGCTGTTTCCTTACTAAACAAGTCCTTAGCCTTTTTATTTGCTCTGAGATTTAGCCATCTTCAGAATTGAATCACCGTAGGGCGGCCTTAGTGCTTCTAAAACAGCTCCTAACTTGGTCTGAGTATATATCGCTTTTGCATGACTAAAACGTTTGAAGCCATCTTCGCCGTGATAAGAACCCATCCCCGAGGGCCCTACGCCTCCGAAAGGTAAATCCTCTTGAGCCACATGCATCACCACGTCATTTACAGTCACGCCTCCCGAGGTAGTGCGATTGAGCACATCTGATTCCTCTTTGGAGTTGGAACCAAAATAATATAATCCAAGCGGTCGCGGCCTATCGTTTACATAGGAAATCGTCTCCTCGACTTGATCATAAGATTTAATCGGCATTACCGGGCCAAATATTTCGTCTTGCATAACTTGCAACTCTTCTGGCGGATCGATGATCAAGGTTGGCGGAATTTTGTTATGCGGCTGCTGACGAAAATCTTCATTTGCCGGATTAATCTCCACAACCTCGACTCCTTTTTGCTTCGCCTCATCAATGTAACTGCTGATACGATCAAAGTGTCTGTCGTTAATAACGGAGGTGTAGTCTGGATTATCAAGTAATGTCGGGAACATTTTACTCACGGCCTTTTTACTCGACTCCACAAACTCCTGAACGCGAGTTTTGGGCAGAAACACGTAATCTGGAGCAAGGCAAATCTGACCAGCGTTCATCATCTTTCCTGCCATAATGGCGCCCGCAGTTGCATCCATATTAGCGCTTTCACCCACGATCACAGGAGACTTTCCACCAAGCTCTAAGGTTACCGGTACCAAATTTTCCGATGCAGCACTCAATACATGCTTTGCAATTGAGGTCGCTCCAGTGAATAGCAAATGATCAAACGCCAAACCAGAAAAAGCGGCACCGGTTTCAGGGCCACCGAGAACCACCGCAATTTCTTCTATGTCAAACTCTTCCGAGATCGCCTCAGCCATAGCCTTAGAGGTTTCAGGGGTGTATTCACTCGGCTTGATCATGCAACGATTCCCAGCCGATAAAACACCAGCCAAGGGCGTGAAGGTGAGGTTAACAGGGAAATTCCATGGGCTTATCACCCCAACAACACCTAGCGGCTGATAATCTACTCTGGCTTTTGCTCCCAACAAACTCAGAGGAAACATTG
>PBUF01000113.1 GCA_002727775.1 Gammaproteobacteria bacterium | reverse complement strand
GCTGCATGAGTCCCCTAGCGTTAGCGCTGGATACCGCCATGACATTGAATGCTGATTCTTGCCTAGATACAGCGTAGAGCAAGGCAAGAGGTTGGTCCGTATTTAAGGCCGCCTCTTTAAATTCCTGCTGGTATAGAATGGGGAATCGTAGCTTTAGATGGTCATGCGCTCCGGCATCTCCAGCTGTTCGAATGGTTAGCGGGGTTTTTCCGAGTTCATTGATAAAATATATCGAGTTTATTTTCTCTTTATCTGTTTGAGTTGATAACGTGCGATACCACTCTCGCCTCGCGTTGACGTTGTCTCCCACTGCAAAAAGCTCTTTCGCCCTAAAGACATTTTGATTTTTGGGTGCTTGGAGTGCTGATCTGGGTAATGAGGCATCATTTATTCTTGGCTCATCTTGGAGCAAACTTGCTGCCATAAACCCATAGTAGTGTCGCTCTTCCGAAATCCTTTTCAGCCGAAGCGTCGCCTCTTNCTCCTCTTCACCGAGCTCGATTTGGGCTCTTGATAGCCAGTAATCCCATCTGATGTCTTCCTCAATCGAAATAGCGCTTTTTATCCAATGNCTTGCCTCNTTCCAATNGGCGTTCTCAATTGCCGAGTTTGCGAGCTCTTCGATCAGTTNTGCATCTTTGTATCGATAGCGATCTNTAGTNTCTGGAAANNNGNNTTCTTCNGCATGGCCTAGAACGATGTTNGACTCGGCTATTTGGATTTCTCGGTCTGAAAANCCNTATTGATTTTTAAACNTGGACCATGCTTTCTTAGCTTGGCTAGGGTGCTTNTTTGATAAACGCGATATGCCGTGCACGACGATATNTNTTTCCTTTTNCTTAGACGCGCCCAGTGATTTGAANGACGATATGCGTTTGGGTTGAGTATGAACTCGGTAAAGGGCCTGTCCAGCCTNCTTGTTNGATCCNGATAAAAACCTTAGCAAGTATCTGGACAGCTGGCGTTCGTTTGCGCCAATTGTAAGTTTCAGTCTTGACCAGACGACCTCTTCATTAAAGTACTTCGTTTTTTTCCANACCTCAAACAGGGGATCACATACCTTTGGCTGTGATTCTGGTTTTACCCAAAGGGCTTCTGTTTGTGCTAGTGCTTCTTCTCGCTTGTTCGTGCCGTAAAGCGAGCGGACGTAAAGGCANNGCAGTTCAGGATCCGAAGTTGTTGCATAATAATCTTGGAATGTCTTCCACCTTCTTTGCTTGCCGATNAGCTTCAGCCANCTTTTCTCGACGATCTCCGTGACGGGGAGATGAGCAAACTTTGTTTTAAATTCATCCATCTCGCTTTTAGATCTTTTGTGTAGTAATCGATTGAATTTGTGGTAGCTCAGGTAATCTTTTAGAAGGTAGTCGTCCAACTCGTCTTGCAAATCACTAAATTTTTTAATTTGGCCTTGAGATAAGTGCCTCAGCGCTTTTTTGTACTGTGAACGCTGTTCGAGGGTAGAAATGTCTTGGGCTTGTGACCCNGACCAGCAACAGATAGAGAGAATTAGTGCAAACAAGAAAGACAATAGATGGAGACTACGAAAGTGTTCTGAGCAAAGCATTTAAGGGTCGACCTATAAAGAATTTAAGTTGATATCTTTGCTCTAACCGAGGCCTCAGAATTAATACAGGTTGAGCCATCAAGATTGAATAACCCATGGATTATGCCATTGGCTGGGCTAACCATCAAAATCCAGTCTAGCCAAACGATGGCTAGATATCTCAGCGATAAAAATCTCAGTATTGTCTATCGAAACGCATGTTTAGTAAGCTTTCTTAGTTTGTCGCCTCATATTGACTTGATGGGTAGATTGAATTGAGTTGGTTTTTGATAATATTTTTGTTTCTTTTGGCGTTTGTGCCCCTGGTGTACGCNATACCAACTTCAAAACAAAGACGTCAAGCAAGGATGAGAAAGCGTGCTTCTCGTGACGCTTTGCAGGTCGAGATTCGTTTCATACCGAAAATGACGGCAGATGCTTCGGAGATCGTCAATACTGAAGGTGTGCTGAGGGAAATGAAAATCGAATGCGCGGCGTACCAACTCGCCTTTAATAAACCTCTACTAAATGTTCCCCACGTACTGTTGTTGAAGTCTCCCGAAAACCGACTGAATTCGATGATCAAAATGTTTGANGGCTGGGGAGTTCGGAAAGAGACGGAGTTTCGTTACTTAAAAGAAAGGGCTGCCATTTTCAATTTTCTTCAAGATCTCTTATCNNATATNAATGAGGATGTGTTGGCTGTTGAGTTTTCGTCTCAGAGGATTGGCCTTTTGTGGGGAGAAAAAGATGATTCAGAAGCTGTCTATCTTGAGTTAGTTGAAGTCCTGAAAAAGCTGAAAACACTCACAGAAGAAACTGAACTTATCTATGATTCGGAGTGAAAGTTTAAGACGTTTTTGTGCCTGGTTTGAATTATTTACTTGACAGGAGGTATTTAAAACGCCTATAAACCGCGCGGTTTCGATTGCGAAAATCACTGCGACTCGTCGTTTACTGCTCATCTTGAGACAGGTCCAGAAAAAAAAAGGAGTTCAGAGAAAAATATGGCTCGTTCCCTTGTTATCGTAGAGTCACCTGCGAAAGCGAAAACTATCAATCGCTATCTAGGATCCGACTATGTGGTTAAGTCTAGTGTAGGNCATGTTCGGGATCTCCCGACTCGAAGTAAGCCGGTAGATCCGAAAGCTCGAGCCGAAGAAGCAAAAAAAACGAAGGCGCTCGATCCGGAAAAGCGGGCGGCTTACAAGGCTAAACGCTCTCGGGATCAATTAATTCGTAAGATGGGAATCAATCCGGACAANGACTGGCAGGCTTACTATGAAATTTTACCGGGAAAAGAAAAGGTAATTGACGAGCTAAAAAAATTTGCTGACAAGGCTGATAAGGTTTATCTGGCGACTGATCTNGATAGGGAAGGGGAGGCNATCGCCTGGCANCTCAAAGAGATTATTGGCGGAGATTCAGATAAGTTCCGCAGAGTCGTTTTCAACGAAATCACCAAGAAAGCTATCGAAGAAGCATTTATGGAGCCTGGTGAGATCGATATGGATATGGTTCAAGCTCAACAGGCTCGACGCTTCCTTGATCGAGTGGTGGGATTTGAGCTTTCTCCGTTACTTTGGGCGAAAGTAGCGAGGGGTCTCTCTGCTGGTCGAGTGCAAAGCGTCGCTGTTCGTCTTGTTGTCGCTAGAGAGCGAGAGATAAGAGCCTTTGTTCCTGAAGAATATTGGGAGGCTTTCGCGGATCTGAAGGAGGAAGGAGGAGAGAACTCCGTGAGATTTCAGGTCGCAAGACATGAAGGCAATACTTTTAGACCTGTGAATGCAGATCAGGCTGCTAAGGCCGCAGATGACTTGAGATCTGGTGTTTTCAAAATCTCAAAGCGCGAAGATAAACCCACACGATCCAAGCCTAATGCTCCTTTCATTACTTCGACGTTGCAACAGGGCGCGAGCACTAGGATGGGCTTTTCCGTAAAAAAAACCATGACAATGGCGCAACGACTATACGAGGCTGGATACATTACCTATATGCGCACAGACTCCACCAATTTGAGTGTTGAAGCGCTAACAGCTTGTCGTCAGTTGATTCAGTCGGAATACGGGAGCGATTATATGCTTCCAGAGCCTCGAAGTTACAGCAGTAAAGAAGATGCTCAAGAAGCTCATGAAGCCATTAGACCNAGTGATGTATCTAAAGCNCCTGAACAGCTGATGGGAGTAGACGCAGATGCGGTTCGTCTNTATGAGCTTATTCGTAATCAATTCATTGCTTGCCAGATGCCGGATGCACAGTATTTGAGTACTTCAGTATCCGCTGAGTCGGGTGCTTATGAATTAAGAGTTCGAGGTCGAGTCATGCAGTTCGATGGATTTACTCGTGTGCTCCCTCCTGTGTCTAGAAAAAAGGACGAGGATACAGTACTTCCTGATTTCCAGGTTGGACAAAATCTGGCCTTATTAGATGTGCAGACAGTGCAGCATTTTACAAAGCCGGTCGCCCGATTTGGAGAAGCGAGTTTGGTCAAGGAGTTGGAAAAACTTGGTATAGGCAGACCGTCGACCTATTCAAGTATTATTTCGACGATTCAAGANAGNGGCTATGTTCGTCTAGAAAGTAAACGTTTTTACGCCGAAAAAATAGGCGAAGTGGTAACCGATAGACTTTGCGAGAATTTTGGAGATCTTCTCGACTACGGTTTTACAGCAACTATGGANGAGGAACTAGACAAAGTTGCTAAAGGAGAGCGGGTGTGGAATCAATTGCTGGATAATTTTTACCAAGATTTCAGTAGTAATTTAGACACGGCTAAAGATCCTGACAAAGGAATGCGGCTTAACGAACCGGCCAATATTGACTATGACTGTCCCGCCTGCTCGCGCCAGATGCAGGTCAGAAATGGCTCAACAGGTGTTTTTTTGGGNTGCTCGGGNTATGCNCTGAAGCCGAAGGAACGCTGNAAGCAAACGATTAATTTGATCCGTGGAGAAGANGTAGTAGATGTNGATGANGAAGAAGGTGAATCNAANCTNCTGATGGAGCGTCGAAAGTGTCCTAAATGCGGATCAATTATGCTGAGCCACTTGATCGACGAAAATAAAAAGCTTCATGTGTGCAGTAATAACCCGGATTGTGATGGCCATGAGATTGAAAACGGACACTTCAAGATAAAGGGGTATGATGGTCCNACGCTAGAGTGCGATAAGTGTGNAGCACCCATGGAGCTAAAGTCCGGAAGATTCGGAAAGTATTTTGGGTGTACAGAGTGTAAAAATACTCGCAAATTGTTAAGAAATGGTGAGGCAGCTCCTCCGAAGGCNGATCCTATACCGATGCCAGAGCTAAGGTGCGAAAAGGTAGATGATTATTATCTTTTAAGAGATGGAGCNTCTGGTGTTTTTCTTGCAGCAAGTCAATTTCCNAAACACCGCGAAACGCGAGCGCCTAAACTGCTTGAGATTAAGTCTCATGCAAATGAGTTGGATCCAAAATTCAGNTATTTGCTCGATGGTCCAGAAAGTGATCCTGATGGGAACCCTTCGATTTTGCGTTTCAGTAGAAAAAACAAAGAGCAGTACCTGCAAACCGAAATAGANGGTAAAGCCACTGGCTGGCAGGCGTTTTTTGAGGCCGGTCAATGGGTCGAGCGAACCAAATCAAAAGGGACAAAAAAGAAAGCTTCTTGAAAGCTTAGATGCGTTGTCTGATTACTCCTACTGAAAGGCCTTCGATGGAGAAGGATTGGGTCGTTAGATCGACCTCGATCGGATTGTATTCTTCATTTTCAGGATACAGAAAAATCTGATTTTTGTTTCTCGTTCTTTGGAATCGTTTCACCGTGACTTCATCTTCAACCCGGGCAACTACAATTTGGCCATTTGTTGCGATTTGAGTCTTATGCACCGCCAATAAATCGCTATCTAATATCCCCACCTCCTTCATGCTGTCACCTTTGACTCTAAGCAAAAAATCAGCGTGAGGATTGAAAAACCCTGGCGGAAGGTCTATTCGGTCCTCGATATTTTCTTCTGCGAGAATCGGATCTCCAGCGGCGACTCTACCGACGAGAGGAATACCCTGAATACTTGTTTCTGTGAGCCTGATACCCCTTGAGGTGCCGGCGATGATTTCTATCATCCCCTTTTTCGCCAATGCCTTTAAGTGTTCCTCTGCCGCGTTTGCTGATCGAAAGCCAAATTCTTCGGCTATGTCCGCTCGAGTAGGTGGAAAGCCGGTTTCATTTATGTGTCGCTTAATAAGCTCTAGAATCTGGGCTTGTCTGGCAGTTAAATTAGTAGCCATAGAGAACCTGTTTAAATATACATTTAACTGTCATTATATACAGTCATCATCGTAACGCCAAGTTAATAAGTTACACAACATAATGTGAATCAACTCTCTAAAATTTTGGGTTCTATGTTCTCTCCAGCTGGAGGTTTTAGGAATTCTGGATGACGAACACATTCAGGTCTTCGAGGGAAGATCTGTTAAAGCATTTGTGACAAACTGTACGTCACATATCGGCGCTTCAGAGAAAATAACATTGTGAACGATTTGATGGGTTCGTTTGGAGAAAATGCATGGGTGGTGGAGGTTTTTGCTATTTTAACCTTCACTGCGGTGGTGCGCTTTATCGCAAAGTTGGTATTGGACCGGCTAGCG
>PBUF01000112.1 GCA_002727775.1 Gammaproteobacteria bacterium | reverse complement strand
CGAGGCTGTAGTCGATCAATTGATCGAGTCNGGAGAAATCAAAGTTTGGAAGGCTAAGGAAATAGCTAGTAACCTNTCNAGNAAAATAACACGNCCTCANNTNAGTGAACGGCAATCGGCTTGNGGGAAAATTATANTATTAGGNGAGCACGCGGTNGTNTATGGGCGACCCGCGATAGCNCTACCCATCCCACTAGCAGTCGANGCCTCNGTCAGATCGGACAAATCGGGCGACGGNATNAACATTATCATCCCNNGGTGGGGCNTAGAACAAAAAGTTAAAGTAAACGCGCAAGGCTTCGCTGGGATACTTGCAAACGTAATTCACAAAATGGGGCTTGATGATGCAAACATGGAAATCGATGTTTTCCCAAATGTGCCCAAGGCGATGGGGCTTGGCGGCTCGTCAGCTCTTGCCGTAGCGATCATCAGAGCAATCGATCACCACTTTGGCACCAGATTGTCTGACCATAAAATAAATGAGCTGGCTTATGAATGTGAGAAGGCAGCGCATGGCACTCCATCGGGAGTAGATAACACGGTCGCAACTTTCGGAAGCCCTCTCTTCTACAAAAATAACAAAGGTCAGCCTATGTTCGAAGAGATAAACCTCGGACAACCAATCGAATTAGTGGTCGGAATTACCGGAAGGGAAAGCTTAACCGCAGAAACGGTTACCAAGGTAAGAAAAGCTTGGACACAGTCTCCTGAACGTTACGAGTCTTTGTTCAATCAAATCGAGCAATTGACGTTATCTGGTCTCGAATGTGTGAAAGCTGGAAAGATCGAGGAACTGGGCGAACTCATGAATATTTGTCATGGCTATCTCAACGCTTTGCAGCTTTCGACCCCCGAACTAGAAGAGTTGGTTCACATTGCTAGAAGTCATGGNGCGCTTGGCGCAAAACTTACNGGNGGNGGNGGAGGAGGATCGATGATCGCNCTTTGCCAAGATAACAAAGATGNAATAGAANNCGCCATGAACAAAGCAGGGTACAAGACCCTGCCCTATTCAATAGGTTGAGNCCAGCTTAGTTTGCAACCAAGCTAGGTCGGGCNGTTACCGTTTCNCGCCATCTAGTAANATTATCCAAACTCGGCAANGGTGCGACTTTTACCATTTCCGAAAAATCTAGCGTGATCGCTAGCGTGATATCAGCAACCGTAAAGCGNTCTCCAGCCAAATATTCACTGTTCGACAATTGATCNTCAAACATCGCCAGNGCNTTAGGGGCTTTTTCTGCGCAAACCTGACCCCACTCCTCGACGCAAGTTTCTCGATCTTTAAAAAAACCCGTGATATTTCGAAAAGCCCCAGCAATTTCTAAAAATAGATTTAACTCAACCCGTCTCTGCCACATCTCTACGTTCGCAACCTCGATTGCAGTTGAACCGAACAAATTCGGCTCAGGTTGAATGGCTTCAAGGTATCTACAAATAGCCATGGATTCAGAGATGAACGTGCCATCGTCCAATTCCAAAACAGGAACTCGCCCAGCAGGATTTTTTTTCAAATAATCCGATTGAATATTCTCTCCTCCGCGGATATCAACTGACACCCTTTCACACTCGATTCCCTTTTCTGCCATGAAAACAGTTACCCTTCTCGCATTAGGAGATGGCGATTCATGCAATTTCATACGATTTCTTCCTATTTTCTTGTTAAATCACTTCACTAGCAGGCTGAAGTGGCCTGCTAGTAAATCCAGCCTCGAAGGAATAGCATAAAGTATAAATTGACTTAGGTGAAAGATGACAAAAGCAAATATCGCGATACTGCCTCAAGACTCTCCCACTCTGAGGATCGAGGAGGTTCTTTTACCCGACCCAAAACCAAANCAAGTAGTCGTCAAACAGTATGCGTCTGGAATCTGTCACTCACAATTGCACCAGATTCACGCTCCGAGGAAAACGCCCGTTTTACTGGGCCATGAATCCACAGGAGTAGTGACAAAAGTGGGAAATGAGGTTACTCACGTATGCGAAGGGGATACCGTCATGGTGACTTGGGTCCCCAGAAATGTCGATGAGTCATCCATACCACCAGAACCAATTTCACTTTCAGTGTCCGACGGCACTGCGGTCGCACAAAATGTCTTTACATGGGCAGACCATACAATTGCAGACCAACAGTTCGTTGTGAAGGTTGACCCAGCGATCAAAAAGGACGTGACATCAATCATTGGCTGCGCGGTAATGACCGGTGCAGGCGCAGTAATCAATACCGCCAAGGTCAAGGCTGGCCANAGTGTTTCCATATTTGGCGTTGGCGGGGTAGGTCTATCAGCTGTAGTNGCAGCTAAAAAGGTTGGCGCCAACCCGATNATTGCCATAGATCTGGATGATGAGAAACTGTCCTTTGCTAAGTCATTTGGTGCCACCCATACAGTTAACGCCAAAACCCAGGACCCGATTCAGGCCATCCACGAGCTTACTGCTCAGGCAGNCAAATATACNATGCAAGGCAGGCCCGTGTCAGGAGCAGACTTTGCCTTNGATTGCATAGGNATCAAAACAACAATGGAACAGATCGTTCCCGCCTGCAGAAGTGGCCATTTCGGCAAAGCAGATGGTGGCACCGCCGTACTAGTNGGGGTACCCACCACGAGCGTCGAACTCAATGCAATTGATATGTTGGTTAACGAGAAACATTTCATCGGAAGCATAGGCGGCTCCTGTGCCCCAGACAAAGACTTTCCAACTTTCCTAGACTGGCACTCTTCTGGAGATCTAGATCTCGAATCCATGGTTACCGCGAGGTACGCGCTCGAAGATATCAACCGAGCAACACAAGCGCTTGAAAACGGAGAAATTCAAGGCCGCGCCATCATGGAATTCTGATATGTGAAAAATGCCTGCTTCTAATTAATCAAGCATGAATCAGCTCNGAGCGAAGGACCAATTTAGCAAGGAATAAGGCTCCTCTCCGGNGTGATGCTCAAACACTCCTTTAACTNATCTACCGATCTCAACAGTTTGATGAGGGTCACCTACTAGGTTACCAACCAATCTGACGTTGTCAGCCTCGGGGATTTCTACAAGAACAATAAGGTAAGCGCCTTGCTCCGAAAGTGCTGGGTGAACAGGGTGCCAAACCCTTTCGTAACTGTATATCGTCCCCTCTGGTTTCACTTCCCGAAATATTAAACTATCACTGAGACAGTGATGACAAATCCATTCTGGNCCCCATTGCCAGCTACCACAGGACTCACAATATTGCAGTTTCAGTATGTTATTTTGCAGGCCTTCCCAATAGGGCGCATCCAAAGAGCTCGGTCTAGGTCTGGGCAGCCCTTCGTTAAGATAATAGTTACTCATAGGGCCTCCTCACTACNGAATATTGAATTACTAACGGGNGTNACCATNGGTCCCGAAATCACCATAGATANATTGACATCGTNAATTTGNTTACTCGACTCTCCCCAGATTTGCCTCACAGCNTCNATATTTAAACCCAGACCATGCATATAACACTCTGCCAAATTGCCTCCGCTAGTATTGAGGGGCAAATCTCCATCGGGAGCCCTAAATCGNTCATTGGTAAAAAATNCATTNCAGTCTTCAGGCTNACAAAANCCATGCTCAACTATGCTCATCAACACTCCCCCCGTAAAATTCTCATAACTCTGAAGAACATCCACNTCTTTCGGGCCNANACCNGCCATCTCATACAAGCGAGGCGTAATGGATTTAAAAGTGGAGGTCGCATAGTCAGGCGTGTTGTGAACTGCTGCCCCAGCGCGGTAGTGAGACCCGCCCATAGCACCCATTACATAAGCAGGTTTTTCCCTCAAATCTTTTGCCCTGTCGGCCGAAACAAGCACCATAGCGGCTGCCCCATCATTCTCCTGACAACAGTCAAAAAGATGGAAGGGTTCTACGATCCACCTGGAATTTTCATATTGCTCTTCNGTAAGCGGTCTTCCATNCATAACTGCTCGNGGATTATTTTGCGCATGATNATAAGAGGCCATAGAAATAGCTCTCAGAGTTTCTTGTTTTAATTCATANTCNTGCATGAATCTGACGACCTTCATGGCNAACATTTGTGCCGGCGACATCAAACCATATGGCAGCGTATGGGCCATATCACCAGAAACTGAATTGCTCCTGGGCCCTTGCCCAAATCGACCAAATTGTCCCTGAGCCAAAGCTCTATAAACCACAACCACATCAGCCAGGCCACCATAAATAGCAGCACAAGCATTTGCTATTGCCGCCGAGCCTCCGCCGCCTCCGCCCCCCCACTGCATATTAGAGAAGGTCAATTCTTTACAACCTAATGCAGCTGCCAGTTTGGAGGGATCATTTCGATCGTTGCTAAAAGACGCAAAACCGTCAACTTCCTTTGGAGAAATACCCGCGTTGTCGCAAGCTGACATAATGGCATTTAAAGCGAGCACAAACTCAGCATCGGGTGATTGGCCCCTCTTAAAGTACTCAGTCTCCCCTACTCCAACGACAGCTGCCTTGCCTCGAATACTGCTCCCCATTTATCTATCCCCTCACGTACGACGAATAACATACTGAACCAAACTAGCCCATTCGTTCAACCGAAAAACTACCCTACAAGTAATCTCAGAAGTCAATATTGCCTATTAGTAGTATTTAACGGCATTCTCCTGGGAAGCACTGAAGGAAAAGACCCGTGGCAAAATTTGACTATGTCATCGTTGGAGCAGGATCAGCAGGTTGCGTGCTAGCCAACCGACTCTCAGAAAATCCAAATCTATCGATTTGCCTCATTGAGGCAGGTGGCAGCGATTGGTCCCCTTTCATTCACATTCCTGCAGGCTGGGCCAGTAACTTCAATAATCCAAGCGTTGATTGGGGATATCACACCGCACCCGAGATAGAGCTAAATGAACGAAAAATTTTCTGGCCAAGAGGAAAAGTCCTTGGGGGCTCGAGTGCGATCAACGGAATGATCTATATCAGAGGAGTTCCTCTGGATTTTGCAGCTTGGGAACAAGCTGGGGCTAAAGGTTGGTCCTGGGAAGANGTGCTTCCTTATTATAAAAAAGCAGAGGCTCAGCAAACCCATAAAGATGATCTACATGGAGACGATGGCCCCCTGTATGTCGAGGACGTTAGAGACAAAAGGCCTATCCATGACATTTACCTAGATGCGATGGAATCCNTAGGNATTCCAAGAAATCCCGACTTTAATGGAAAAGANCAGGCTGGTGGAGGTTACTATCANTTCACCCAACACAACGGCAGAAGATGGAGNACGTCGACCGCCTATTTAAGTTCGGCAAAAAAGCGTAAGAACCTAAAAGTTATTTCAAGAGCTAAAGCAGAAAAAATTATTTTTGAGCAGAAAAAAGCAACCGCACTACAAATAAGGAAAAATAGTTCAATTGAGCANATAGATGCGGAGCACATAATTCTTTCNGGCGGATCGATAAATTCNCCNCAACTGTTAGAGTTATCCGGTATCGGAGATGCGGAACGATTACACACGCTGGGTATACCCGTAGTTCATAATAATCCAGATGTGGGCGAGCATTTGCAGGACCACCTCTTAAGCAAAGTCGTTTACGGGACGCAGCCCTCTCAATCTATCAATCGAGAAGTACAAGGCCTTCGACTAATACCGACAGTAATGAAATGGTTTTTAGCGAGGCGAGGTCCATTAACCACAGGTTCGGCGCCAGTGGGAGGTTTCTGGTACACAAGAGAAGGATTGGAGGCTCCAGATATTCAAATTCATTTCGCTTCNGGTGCCACGCTTTATAATAACGAAGGGAAGATAGAGCCATTGAAGNTTCCTGCGATGAGCGCTGTAGTCAATCAAAGTCGCCCAGAATCAAGAGGTTCGATTCATATTCGCACTGCGGAGGCAAGCGACGCGCCAGAAATACACGCAAATTATCTTAGTGCCGATCTGGATCGCCAGACGATTATCAAAGGCGTTCGTTTGCTTCTCGACATTTTCTCAGCTGAACCACTTCAAGACCATTTAACCGGAAGGCTATCACCAGGCCCGGATATAGATACATCCTCGGACGAAGAGNTACTGGAATATATTCGAGGGGACGCAAGTACCGTTTACCATCCGACTAGCACGTGCAGCATAGGCAAAGTTGTGGACGAAAATCTCTTTGTACAAGGCGTATCTGGGCTGTCCATTGCTGATGCATCGGTTATGCCCTACGTAGTCTCCGGTAATACCAATGCAGCTGCAATCATGATTGGTGAAAAAGCATCAGACATCCTAAAAGAGAGCAATCAAACACCCTGAAAAGGCAAAGTTAAACTACATAGCGATGCCTAGACGTTTAGTGCTAAGCATAGATGTTAGGATTGCGCAGAGTTGAACTTGACTGCGCTACGACGCAGTAACCAGAAACTGGGGCAAACAAAAGAGAAAGGTCCCCTGCTCCACCGACTTCTCGGCCTGGTCTATTAATTCCCTGACCCTTTCCGAAGGCATCGTTTCAAAATTCTCAATATAACTTGCCATATTATTAAGAACGTTGAGTCCTGAGCCGCTCTGATCAACAAAAGGTACAATAACTACTGACACGTTCTGAAAGCCAACCTTCTTCATCTCACCCATTAATTTTCTGCCAATTTGAGGCTCCCTAAAAGCTGGCGCAGCAGCTTCAAAGAAGTCCACAATCGTTTCTTTCGGCCAGGGCTCAACGATCACAAAGCCCCAGTCACTATCGATTACATGCAATTTTCCGGACGGCTTTAACACCCGTTTAACCTCTGCCAAAGACAACGTTAAGTCAGGAACATATTCGAGGACATTTTTACAAACTACCCGATCAAAAGAATCTGACTCGAAAGGCAATTGATGATCTTCAATTTTCTGAAAGGAGATATTTTCACGATCTTTGTATTTTTCCTGAGAAAAGGAGACGAATCGCTCATTAATGTCCACACCATGGACCATTCCAGTTTCTCCAACTAGACCAGATATTCCGAAGGACAAAGAACCCGGCCCACACCCTAAATCCAGAACGTTATGTCCCGACTGAATGTCTGCTGGTTCAAGCAGCTTTAACTGCCCTTCGCTCCACACGAACATTTTTTCGTATCTTGCGAACCGGTCATCCTCTATCTGTTTCCAATGCTCTGTATAGAAATCATCAATCTCCATTGGAGCTTCTCCTTGTTTCGCCGCTCAATTCTAATTTTTTTAGATTGATTTTCAGGCCCCAGACCATCACTCCAAAAATGATCAACAAGGGTATAGATGCGAGTGTGACCGCCGACTGAAGAGGCTTTAGCCCGCCCATATAAATGAGAGTAATTGGCAGCAGGCTGATCAAACACGCCCAGAACATTCGATGCCATTTATCGGGATGCTCATCAGGTCCTAACTCCTTGGTAGCAACCATGGCCAACGTATATGAAGCAGAATCAAAACTTGTAGCCGCAAATATTATGCAGAGCAAAGTAAACGCAATCAAAACCAGGGTGGACCAAGGCAGCGTTTCAAGAACTTGAATTATCGCTACAGGCGCCCCCGCGTCAGCTAAAGTCGATAGCACTGCAATCAAACCGTTTAGCTCCAGATACGCTGCATAATTGCCAAACACAATAAAAAATAAAGTACAGCCCAAGGTTCCATAGATCAAACAACCAAGAATTATTTGTTTCAGCGTTCTACCTTTAGAAATACGAGCTATAAAAATCCCCATGTATGGCCCCAACGCCACCCACCACGCCCAATAAAAAATCGTCCAAGTCTCAACAAAATCGGATTTCCGAGCAGGATCCAACCAGGTACTCATCTTGATAAAGTTCTGAACTAGATGACCGATGCTGGAAATCCCCATCTCAACAATAAATAACGTCGGTCCGGCAATAAAAACAAAAGACAACAGAAAAAACGCAAAGTAGACATTGAGATTACTCAGCCTTTTGACGCCCTTCTCAAGACCTACCCAAACACTTGCACAAAAAATCAGGGAAATAGTCATAATTACCAACACATCCAGAACAAATCCGATTTGCTCTCTGTCCAGATACAAAAGCTTTGCCACAAGCTCAGCCAACAATGGGACAGCTAAACCCAGACCCGTTGAAACCGCGCCGATTAAGCCAACTAAATACAGAAAATCAATAAACCGGCCCAACAGACCCTGAGACAAGCGGCCCAACACAGGAGCACAAGCCTCGCTCAGCCTCAACGATTTCGCACCNCCCCTGTAAAATGCAAGACCGGCAGCGATACCNGGCAAACAATAAAATCCCCACCCTAAAAAGCCCCAGTGGAAAATTGGGTAACTGATTGACCATAGCAAGGCATCCGGTGATCTTGNCTCTAAGCCATANGGCGGNTCTTGAAAATAGTAAGCCCACTCCACNGTACCCCAATACAGGACACTGGTTCCTATTCCTCCACAAAAGAGCATCGCGCACCAGCTAAAGGACGAAAATTCCGGCTCCGAATCTCCAAAAGAAATATTCCCATATCGACCAAACGCTAAATACAAGAGGAAACCAAA
>PBUF01000111.1 GCA_002727775.1 Gammaproteobacteria bacterium | reverse complement strand
CACTCTTGCTCGTAAATGGATTTACAACTTCAGATTATTTTAGGTATAAGTTGGTTCCTGGGTGGAAGATAGAAGAGGGTTTCAAAACAGTGATTATTGATCGCAGGCGGTTCTTAGGTGGTTCGTTAGCCCTGTCAGCTTTGGCGAGCGCTCCTTATGGTTTGTCATCGCAAGGCTGGAGAGCGGGTCCTATTAAACATCTGATCCCTTCAGCTAATCATTCACAAATATCTCTGAAGGTTGTTGCGTCAAAAAGGCTGCATAAGCCGATTCTTTTAGTTGATGGCAAAGAGGTTAAAGGTCGCTCTACCGATACTAAAGGGACTGGTTTTGCCTTCAACGCAAAAGACTTAATGCCTAATGTCACCTATGAATTGGCTCTTATGGATGGCAATACTCGCTTAACTGACTCTTGGCCGCTTTCTACAATGCCTGATCCGCAAAGTCGTCCGGATCATCTCCGCATTCTTGTGTTTACCTGTGCCGGAGGACATCCTTTAATGAGCGAGGGGGCTGAATCATTTTTCCTGCCGCAGACTACTCGCCGTCGACTGCTTCAGAGAGGATTGTCTTTCAATCCCGATGCGATGATCGCTATTGGAGACCACATCTATTGGGATCAGCGCACCTGGTTAGAGTCAAGTCGATCCAGTACTCGACAGTTTTCTTCTAATCTATATAACGCGGTGGGTATGCTTGATCGGCAAGCCTCTGTTTATGGAGGGCGTAACGAAGAGATCCTCAAGGTAGTCGCAGGTGAACAGATTACTCCCTTGTATGGAACGGAGTTGCGAAGTACTCCGAGCTATTTTATTAATGACGATCATGATTATTTTGAAAACGACGAAGCGACCTATCGATATGTCACTCTCCCACCAGAGTCGTATCAAAAGCAGTTTTTTGGTTTTGTGAGAGATCATTACTTGCCCGATTTTCTGCCTACGCAAGATACTCCGAGCTTGCTCAGCGGTACTACAAGCGATGGACATAATAGGCATTTCGGCGCATTACGATGGGGAACTTTGTGCGAAACCCTGATGTACGACTGTGCAGGATTTTTATCATTAAAAGGAAAAACTGCGGGCTTGGTTCCAACGGAGGTAGAGAGGTGGCTTATCAACAGGACAAGGGATCAAAAGATTAGTCAACTTATGCATGTTCCTTCCCATCCTTTCGGTTGGAGTGCGGGAAAGTGGAGGGAGTGGTATCCAGATGTTGCAGATAGCGGTAAGTCAGGAGCACAGACCGCACAAATGGGGACCGATGGCGAGCAATTTAAATTGACGACGGACAAACCCAAGTTTATGTGGCAAAGAGGATGGTGGGAACAACATCAACGATTGCTCGCTGCTATGACGGAGCAAGGGAAACGATCGGGGATTATATTGAGTGGGGATTTGCATGCCACAGGTCATTCACAAATTATCCGCAGTGGAGAAATCGATCTTAGCCAGAATCCGGTTAATTCAATTATTACTGGTCCCTTGGGGACAGGGTCTGCATGGCCTAGTAGAGCTCGTGGAACCCCTCCAATGATTGCAAGTGATATGAAAATAGAAAGTCCTGCNCCAGTAAGCGAGCGCAATGGTTTTACGTTGCTCGATGTTACTCACGATTCAGTACGAGTTAGNTTNTTTGCNTGGCGAAGGGAGCACGAGAAGTTAGAAACTATTGACTCTTTGGATCCNTATCATGATGTGAAAATACAGAGAAATGGCCTGAGTTANTCTTAGTCTTTTTTTGAGGGAAAGACGGTAATGAAGACCGTTTAGTTGGTTAATCAANNCCCATGACAGCCACAAAACGAGTGTGTATGTTTAATGAACTGCTTTAGGAGTCAGTTGAGATGTTGCTAACCCCCTATCGAGTGTTGGATTTAACTCGAACGCGAGGAATGCTGTGTGCCCAGATTTTAGGGGACCTGGGAGCAGATGTTATCCAGGTTGAGCCGCCAGGGGGGGCGGAGGGTCGAAAAATTGGTCCGTTTTTTAAGGCTATTGATGACAAAGAACACTCATTAAGTTGGTGGGGTTATTCAAGAGGGAAGCGAAGTATTGAGCTCGATATTCATGGTCAGAGAGAGGTTTTTTTAGATTTACTAAAGCGGGCTGACTTTCTGATCGAATCTGAGCCTGTTGGTTCACTAGCAGCTGCAGGGCTTAGTTATGACGCACTTCATAAACTTAACCCCGCGCTTATCCAGGTAAGTATTACTCCCTATGGTCTAACAGGTCCCAAGTCCGCATGGTTAGCTAGCGACATCACGCTCATGGCTAGTGCCGGACCGCTTGCCATGACTGGAGATGATGAGTTGCCTCCCGTTCGCGTGAGTGTTCCTCAGGCATGGAACCATGCTGCTGCAGAGGCTGCAGTCGGGGCAATAATTGCGCTACGCGAGAGACATCTCTCTGGTATCGGTCAGCATGTTAGTGTGAGCGCTCAGCAAGCAATTGCGCTTGCTACACAAGGTAATATTTTGTCGGCAGCAGTCGGCGATAACACGGTACAAAGAATCGCTGGGGGGTTGAAGGCGGGAGAGCTAAGGATTCGTCTGACTTATCCAGCTTCAGATGGTCATGTCTCTATTACACATGTTTTCGGAGCAACGGTTGGTCCCGCTACTCGTCGATTAATGGAGTACGTTTTTGAACAGGGTTTCTGTGATGAGGCAACTCGTGATAAAGACTGGATCGAGTACGGTTTACTGTTATCCACCGGCGAAGAATCTCTCGAAGAGTTCGAGAGAGTTAAAGAGTGCGTTGCTGCCTGTACCGCTTCAAAGACGAAAGCAGAGTTGCTTGAGGTTGCTATGGAAAGGCGGTTATTGCTGGCTCCTATGACTACCATCGCTGATGTTGTCGCGAGTGAGCAGTTTGCTGAGCGAGGATATTTTATGAAACCGGAGGGAGAGGGTGAAGCAGCTTCAATTAGATATCCTGGTCCTTTTGCCAAGTTTAGTAAGAATCCTCTGTCGATAGGGCGTCGGCCTCCAAGCATTGGTGAGCATACGCAGGAGATTATTGACGAGATTTCTCGCGTGCCGGAAAAGGGTCGATTAACGGAAACAAAAAAGACAACGTTACCTTTGGAAGGCGTCAAAGTGCTTGATTTTATGTGGGCGCTAGCAGGGCCTGGAGCGACGAGAACCCTTGCTGACATGGGTGCGACGGTGATCCGGGTTGAGTCGTCTTCAAGACTTGATGTTATTCGCACCATTAGGCCCTTCATTGACAGTGATGAGTCGCCTGAGAAATCGGCGTTATTTCATAATACGAACGCTGGAAAAAATCTCCTTAGTCTCGATTTGACCAAGCCAGAAGGTAAAGCAGTCGCTTTAGANCTNGTCCGCTGGTGTGATGTCGTGACTGAATCGTTTTCTCCCAAGGCGATGAAGGCGTTTGGTCTAGATTATGAGAGCTTACTGGAAGTAAATAGCGACTTGATCATGCTTAGTACTTGTTTGTTTGGTCAGACAGGTCCGCTTTCAATGTTTGCCGGTTATGGCAACTTGGCTGCGGCAATTGCCGGTTTTTATACGATAACTGGNTGGCCTGATCGCGAGCCTGCTGGTCCTTTTGGGGCATANACCGATTATATTGCNCCCCGATACAATGCGGCTGCTATTTTGGCTGCTTTAGATCACCGTGATCGTGCCGGAGAAGGACAACATATTGATCTCGCCCAGGCNGANANCGCCATGCACTTCCTTACGCCCGCTATTTTAGACTATATGGCAAATGACAAGGTTCAGTCGCGTATAGGAAACTCTGATCCCAATTGCGCGCCTCATGGTGTTTATCCNGTTTCGGGTGACGATGCATANATAGCGATCGCGTGTGAGACTGACGAACAGTGGCATGCGTTTAATGATCTATTATCAATTCCAGANGCGAGCGCAGAATTATACAACTCNATGAAGGCNCGGATAAAAAATCGCGACTCTTTGGATCAATTCATTTGTGGGTTTACAAGTTCACATGAGGGCNTTGAGTTGGAGTCTGTGTTGCAGAGCGCTGGGGTGCCCGCTTCAGTGGTGCAAAATAGCCCAGAATTAATAAAAGACCCTCAACTTAGGCATCTAGATCACTTTTTAGAGTTGCCTCATCACGAGGGAGGCAACACTGTAATCGAGGGCCCTAGGATCCACTTTTCAAGGTCAAAGACCAGTCAGGATACCAGCGCCCCGACATTTAATCGCGATATGATGTACGTGCTCCATGAGGTACTCGGCTACGAGCACGACAAAATTGGTGAGCTGCTGGTTGCTGGTGTCTTGGAATAGGCCTGTTAGTCTGAGGAGGGCAGTTTTTTTGTTTCTTTACCCATCAGCATGTTCCCATCAACACCAAAGGACCCTTCTCCTGCCTTAACGCAAAGTAGTTCAATAGTCTCTTCTTCGTTGACATAGCGTTTGCCGATTAGGCAGTCGTACATGTGTTCTTCGTTAGCTTGTGACGCATCTACGGTTACTTCAGCTTCAGTGCTCATAGGCACACCACCGCAGGTCAGCACAAGATCTCCCTCTGGTGCTTTTACGACCATTGCTTCGCCACTGCAAACGACACTCTTTAATCTTGTTCCCGGTTTCATCTCAGCCATGCTTCGTATACCTCTCGCCAAAGCAGTTAATAATAAATAAGTAGGATATTCTGCCTTGAAATCCAAATAATTCCAGCACAAATCGATGGTATTTGGATTTACTAAAGTCCGTATTCCAGGGATCTCCTGGCTGGTGGTGTCTACTCTAAGGACANGTAGCTTGATATTGCTTGTTTCACTTTAGCTTGCATCTCTTCTCTGCTTTTTGCGTCCGAGAATTGATCCGCGAGACCNAAAAGGGTCATGAACATGGGACTGTTTTTTAGCTTTACGCTATCAAGTTGAAGTGTTTGATGGTTCTGCAGTAATTCAGACCAAGTGGTTCTGACGCTTTTCCAGAATGGTCCCGTTTTTTCCCAGTAGTCGTTGCCAGGAGTCCAGTCGTGCTCGATAATTTTTTCATACCGAGCTAAACCAATTTCTTTAGCCACGATTGGCGTCCCTGGAGTCAGCTTTCCGATACTCTCCAGTTTTACTTTTAGGTTGTCTTCCTCTTGAACCCATCCGGTAGGAGTTATCGTGTGCTTGTTGGTGCCAATTAGAACTTGATAATCTGACCTTACGCTAAATTCTCTTCGCGGTAATGGTCTCCAGGTTTCGCCGCTTCGCCAGCTAGAGTAATTGCCTTTGTGTTGCCATGAACCAATAGCTTGGTATCTAGGAGAATCGTCGACCTGATAAACCGATTGAGACCAATTCCCGCTGCGTTCTTTTGAAGTAACTGTTCTCTTCTGCCAGTTATCAAATCCTTTAAAAGTGACGATTGCTGCTGGTTCGTATTGCCAATCCTGCCTCCAGTGTTTCATGACCATTGGAGCAGGCTTATCACCGTTATTTGCTTCGAAGTACATGACCAATATGTGCTGAAGACTTATGAAATCTCCTTTATCCTCAACCACGTAGACGAACTCGGTTCCCCAGGACTGATAGGGTCGAGCCGGTTTGTGCGTTTCTGTGAACCCAACGGTTTCCAGAAAATCGAAGCTAGTTCTATAGCCACCCGACATGGCTAAAATAGCACGTCTGTCTTGCTCAAACTTCGATATTTTCGGTTCTCGTATTGCTCTCCATTGTAGGTTTTCTGATTTATCCAGGACTATTTTTTCGCCTGTCGTGGTACCGCCTCGAGGCTTCATATTTGAGTCTTGAGTAAATGACCAGGCGAAAGTGTATTGATTTGTTTCTGTCGTGTTTTCTGTGCTGATCTGTTTGGGTTCATAGGGTAGCCCTATGTTGGGGATCATCAAAATTAGGGCGATAATTACGAGACTGAGGGACTTACTCAATGCTTTCTCCGGTACAGATTAAGGNCAATGACGCTTATTTTTAAATAATTTAAAGAAAGGTGGAAGNAGGGNAGACGGANTTANATCACCCAATACCAGCTAAAGGNGTAAGCCGCCATAAAAATGGAAACACCAGTTAACCAGANGACGGTCTCTTGTNTNGAGGGTATGTTGCGTCTTTTGNGCTTTAACTNCATGTTGTAAGAGTTTNGNANGTGTTTNTTCATAGTGACTCTTTTGNGNTTTAAAGTTGGCTTGCTAGCGCTGGAGTAGAAGTTTTAGGTGTGAAGAGGCGCTAGCAAGCCTCGGGAGATAGTTAAAGAACAAATTGGCATTTATTATTTTTATAATGTCTGCCATGTAGCATGTTCCCTAACTATTAACGCTCGATTCTTATATTAATGAGAATCATTCTCATTTGCAATAGTATTTGCAATTATTTTTTGGNTTTTTTTGCNTTNGAGACGAGTATTAGAGTCAGGATNAGNCCNAGCGCTATTATGATCAGGCTCTCTTGCGACGCTTCNGCNAGNCGCTCATCTGATGCGAACCTATAAATGCGAGTTGAGAGAGTTTCAAAATTGAATGGTCTGAGGATAAGAGTGGCTGGTAACTCTTTAGTAATGTCGATAAANACAAGAAGAAAACCTGCGACAATTGGCCCTCGAAGAAGAGGTAGGTGGATTGACCGTACGGTGCGAGATGACGTTGCTCCTAGAGCTGCAGCTGCTGCATCGAGTTTTTCGTCAATTTGAGTCAACCCGCCTTCAACGGAATTGAATGAAACCGTCAGGAATCTGGCGAAATACACTAAAACAAGTGCTGCTATCGACCCTGTAAGCCATAGCTGAGGCTTTGTATTGATAAGCGAACTAATAGGTTCCGCTAGTAAATGGTCTAAAGTAGTAAGCGGTACTAGCAACCCTACGGCAAGTATGATCGCGGGCAACGCATAGCCCA
>PBUF01000110.1 GCA_002727775.1 Gammaproteobacteria bacterium | reverse complement strand
CAGAAGATTTTGCTTACGCTTTTGCTTCCTTTCGCTCTTTTACTTCTTGAATCACCGCTTCAGCCACATTCGCTGGGCAGGGAGAGTAGTGCGAAAATTCCATGGAAAATTGGCCTCGGCCAGAGGTCATGGTCCGCAAGTCGCTGATATATCCGAACATTTCACCAAGAGGACAATCCGCTTTTACCCTCACTCCAGTCGCCCCAGCTTCTTGTGATTTGATCATGCCTCGGCGTCTGTTCAGGTCGCCTATCACGTCGCCAACATGATCTTCTGGTGTGAAAACATCGACTTTCATGACCGACTCAAGTAACTGAGGGCTCGCTTTAGGCACACTTTGTCTATAGGCCACCTTGCTTGCCAGCTCATATGCGATGGCTGACGAGTCTACTGGGTGATAGCCTCCGTCTAGAAGCGTGACTTTTACGTCCAACAGAGGGAACCCTGCGAGAGTTCCTTCCTGCATGCTGTCGCCAAAAGCCTTTTGAATCGCAGGCCAAAATTCTCGAGGAACATTGCCCCCTGATACTTTCGACTCAAATTCATAACCGCTGCCTACATCTCCTGGTTCGATAACATAATCGATTTTCGCGAATTGACCGGCTCCTCCAGTCTGCTTCTTGTGGGTGTAAGTATCTTCAATGGTTTGAGTAATTGTCTCTCTATAGGCGACTTGTGGTCTGCCAACTTCGACATCAATACCGTGAGTTCGCTTTAGAATGTCCACTTTGATGTCTAGATGAAGTTCTCCCATCCCTCTCATAATGGTTTCACCAGATTCTTGATCTGTTTCTATGTAAAAAGAGGGGTCTTCTTGAATCATTTTGCCCAGCGCTATACCCATTTTTTCTGCTCCGGCTTTGTCTTTTGGAGCTATCGCTACGGATATCACAGGGTCTGGAAATACCATTGGTTCCAGCGTTGCAGGGTTATTAGGGTCGCAAAGTGTATGGCCAGTCTGAGTATTTTTCATGCCAAGTAACGCAACGATATCCCCGGCCTGTGCTGATTCTAGTTCNTCNCTGGAATCAGCNTGCATCTCTACTATTCTGCCAATTCTTTCAGTTTTACCCGTATAGGTGTTGAGGACATTGTCTCCTTTATTCAAGGTCCCTGAGTAAATGCGAGTGAAAGTAAGGGCGCCATATTTGTCATCCATGATCTTGAAAGCTAACGCGCGAAGTGGAGCAGAGGCCTCTACAATTGCTTTCCCTCCAGTCTCGTTCCCCTCGAGGTCTACCTCGGGTTGAGGGTCAACTTCTGTTGGACTTGGTAAATAGTCNACGACNGCATTCAGGATATTTTGCACACCCTTGTTTTTGAAAGCAGAACCGCAAAAAGTAGGGAAGAAATTGAGATTAATCGTTCCCTTTCGAATGCATCTTTTAAGATCCTCGATCGAAGGTTCGNTTCCTTCTAGGTAGGATTCCATGAGGTCATCATCTTCCTCAACAGCGAGTTCTATTAGGTCTTCTCGGTATTGAGNGGCTTTTTCNTTAAGGTCNTCNGGAATTTCCACGATTTCGTATTTTTCAGGATCGCCACTGTCATCCCATACCCANGCCTCTTGAGTGAGAATATCGACTATTCCTTTAAAGTCATCTTCAATCCCTATGGGTATGGTCATCACCATNGGTTTNGCACCTAAGACATCCTTTATTTGTTCGACAACCCGGTAGAAGTCAGCGCCTAGTCGGTCCAGTTTGTTAACAAAGATAATTCTCGCGACTTCACTTTCTGTTGCGTATCTCCAATTTGTTTCGGATTGTGGCTCAACGCCTCCTGAGCCACAGAAGACTCCTACACCACCATCAAGGACTTTTAAGGATCTGTAGACCTCGATTGTGAAATCTACGTGCCCAGGCGTATCGATAATATTNAGTCGGTGATCATCCCATGAGCAGGAGGTAGCTGCNGATTGGATTGTAATACCTCTTTCTTGTTCCTGTTCCATGAAATCGGTTGTTGCTTCCCCATCATGGACTTCGCCAAGTTTGTGTATTTTTCCAGTTAATTTAAGAATTCTCTCGGTTGTCGTTGTTTTACCAGCATCAACGTGTGCGAAGATTCCAATGTTCCGATAGCGCGATAAGTCCGTCATGTCGATTCTCTAACCTGTGTGATCGTTATGTTTTTCATCGTCGATATCTATAACTTATTGAATTTTATGGGGAAATAAATATCGAAGAGATTCCGAAGCGCGTACCTTACCACCTAATCCTTAAAAGCTCACGCGAATTTCGTGATTAAATAAAGAAACTTTTCATCAAGAAGTTACTCAAGATCTATATAGACTGGAGCGTGGTCTGATGGCGTAAGGTCGCCTTTCTTTTTCCTAAAGTCTCTGTCTATGACAAAGTCTTTTGTCCGTTTAGCTATATCTTTCGTTGCGAGAATCGTATCGATCCGAAGGCCATGTTTTCGGTGGAAGGAACCGCCCCTGTAGTCCCACCAGGTAAACATTTGTTCGTCTTTGTATTTGCTCTCATAGATATCCTCTAACCCAGTACTTTTTAGTTCTTTCATTCTTAACCTTTCCTCTTGGGTATGAAAAATTTCCCCGGTTGCCTTTTCTCCTTTCCATGAATCAATTGGTCTAGCAACTATGTTGAAGTCCCCACACAAAATTCTGTTTTTCTGCTCACTCTTTTTTGACTCTGATATTAGACTGTCGTACCAGTCTAATTTCCCTATGTAGTCGGGATGGTCGATGTCTTTGCCGTTTGGGCAGTAACAGGTTGTGAACTCGAGGTCATTTACTTGGACTGTGATGAGCCGAGCTCCAAAATCATCTTGTCCTTTTAGCCCTTTTTGGATGAGCTTGCCACCGGCTTTAGACAGAATGGCGACTCCATTCCAGCTTTTTTGACCGTGTACAAAGGCTTCGTAGCCTAACTCCTCAAAGAACTCGTGTGGGAAATCGACGTCCTGTATTTTTAGTTCTTGAAAACCGACTAAATCGGGTTGCCGTTCTTTAAGCCACACTTCGACAAATTCTTTTCTTGCTCGTAGTCCATTTATGTTCCAAGTAGCAATTCTCAAGGCTCGGTCTCCTCAATCGACTTCTGATTTTAGCTTTTTGCTAGACTCTATAACCAATATCCTTATTCGTAAATCTTTAGTGATGATCCTGGCGCTCGATTTGACATCGGGAATCGGGATTAGCAAAATCCACCTCGGAATTCAGTTGGATGATTCTTTTTCCTTTTTTGGCTAGGTAGCTCAGCTGGTTAGAGCGCAGGATTCATAATCCTGAGGTCGGGAGTTCAAGTCTCCCCCTAGCTACCAAAAATCAGACCGTGCGAAGGGATGTCAACTGTACGTTTACNTGTTTGTTTCANTATGGAAAAAGANTGTTGATCCCAANAAAATAGCCAGGCACGCCTAAACTGTGACTNTTGAAATAAATGTTTTCTTTTTTGTTAGTTTATGCTCTTATTTGTGTGTGCCATATTGTGGCGCGTAACAGCAATCTTGTTTCGGGGAGAAATAAAGAATGAACGCAGACAAAATATTGACAATCGTTTCGTTATTGGNCGCGATATTAGCAGTTTTCGTGGCGTTGGATTATTGGGCTTTGATATTGGTGTTGCTGGGACTCTTGTCCGGTTTCATGAATAGTGAAAGCGATCCCGTTCAGAGAATGGTCTTGCTAGTAGCTGCTATCGGTTTGCCAGTGGTAGCCAATCAGCTGGATGCAATCCCGGTTGTTGGAGGGTACGTCAATAGCATTATCGATAACATTGCTATAGCGATTTCTGGCATGGTGATTGCCAACTTTATTATGGCGATGGTTGATAGANTAAAGCCCGCAAGNGGCGACTAATCTCTTATCTCAACTCTAGGTTAGAAAAAAACCTTGCTCCGGCAAGGTTTTTTTTGGGTTATAGTTCAGCCTATGACTGTCTTTATTAGGATGCCACGTTGATAGAATTAGAAAAAGAAGGNTTGATATACAAGCTCACGATGGATGCGGGTGAGAATCGATGGAACACGACTTTTGTCAGGGAGTTCAGNGCGGCTCTCGATCAGGTTGAGCAAGATGANGGCCCTGGTGCACTCGTGACTTGTGCGACCGATCCTAAATTCTTTTCGAATGGGTTGGATCTTGATTGGGTACAGTCTCCTGAGGCTCATCCTGAGGGCGGTGACAGGGAGCCCTTTGGTAGGGAGTTTATGTATTTGATGGGAAGGATAATTACTTTACCTATCCCATCTATATGCGCCATCAACGGCCATAGCTTNGGCGCTGGTTTTATGATGGCGCTTTGTCACGATTTTCGAATAATGAGGGAAGACCGAGGTTTTCTTTGTGCCAATGAAATGCAACTTGGCATGACTATTCCAAGGCCCGAGTTGGCTTTATTNCGTCANAAATTGCCNGCTAATATTTTTTTTGAGACTGTGCAGTTGTCTAAACGTTGGACGGGACCAATGGCACTGGGTGCAGGTATTGTGCAGGAAACAGCGGATGTCGATGAGTTGGCCGTTGCTGCGGTAAGGAAAGCAGAAGAATTGGCCCCTTTAGCTTCTAATAGGTCTAATTTTCGAGCTCAAAAAGAATCGCTTTATGGAGAGAATGCAGCCATTAATTTAGAGCATGGTCCGGCGCATATGCTCAAGAATTCAGAGCAGTTCTTATCGTAGTGGTATTTTCAGCCGCTCATTACAATTTCGCAGGAAGCCATATCAGTCATTTGATCTGACCAGATTAGTCTTTCTAAGTACTGAGTTCTTGCCGAACAGTTCAGCGAGTCTTCAAGGTATTCTTTGACGGCTTTTTCGAATAGTTTGAGGCCCTCTAGCACGCTTTCAGTATGAACTTTGATTTCTATATCGAAGGGTTCGCAGGGTAGCTCGTCCGGATCATAGCCCCAAATATCGTTCATTTTGTAGATTACCGGATCAACCGGATTCAGCAGCAATTCCTCCTCTGGAACTGCCGCTCCTTCGTCCGGGGTCCAAAACCACTTTTCGTGTTGCAACGACTTCAATACTTATCGCGCCTAGGATCTAGGCGCTATTGATTCAGGGACATCAATCATCTTTGCTCTTAGGTACTCACCCATAGATTTCGCTTGTTTGTCTATGCGATGGTTCGACGCAGCACCGGTTCCTAAAATACCTTTGATGTAGAAGTTCAGCGCTTTTAAATTTGGCAATTCAAAACGTTCGATGTCGTACGCGGCTAGATCTGGACATAGTGCTTTTAGTTTTTCGACGGTTAGAAACTCGTGCAAAAAACTATATGAATCATCTGTAAGTGCCCAGACGCCGCAATTGGCGTTTCCTCCTTTATCTCCAGATCGCGTGCCAAACAGTCTTCCGAAAGGCACTTTTACGGTCTCACCGGTCGGGGCTGGAGAAAGTTTTACNGGGGTTTCTTGATAAAAAATATCTTCCAGGCCTAGTCGCTGGGTAGGCAGCACTTCTTCGGTCTTGCCATCAATATGTAGTTTTTCTGTAACCAGTTGACTATCAATTAAGGTGGGCCAATGAATGATCGCAGGACCTCCATTAAATCCTGCAGCTCCTCTACCCGTGTTGCCNGGAATTCCGGCTAGTCCTAATTCAGTTACTTTGGCAGAAAAGAGTCTTCCCAACTTTTTAGGATCGTCACTGGTAACCGTAATTCTTAAGGCAGCATGAGCGACCTCGTTTGATTCTGGGTCTTCGTGATCACTTCTTATTAACTGCACATCGACATCGTCAAACTGCTCTTTCCCACCTAAGTTGTGAAAAACCGCATCGAGATAGACTTCGGCTTTCTTTTCGATATCTAGTCCTGTAAGTAAGACCTCCATACTCTGCTTGTTGGGTCCACGAGTATTGAAACATACTTTATGGGTCGGCGGGGGTGTGCTGCCTCTGGTGCCGCTGACTCTCACGCGGTCTTCTCCATCCTGTTCTATTTTCATAGTATCGAAGTGGGCAATCACATCGGGGTTGTAGTAGGCCGGCGTTGAAATTTCATATAAAAGTTGTGCTGTCACTGTGCCGACGGAAATCAACCCCCCAGTGCCTTCATGTTTAGTAACCGTAAAACTGCCATCTGCTTCTATTTCTGCTATGGGGTAACCAACGTTCCGAAAACTAGGCACTTCCTCGAAGAATGAGTAGTTGCCTCCACAGCATTGCGCTCCGCACTCGATGATGTGCCCTGCTGCAAGAGCTCCTGCTAATGCGTCATAGTCGTTTCGCTGCCAATTAAACTTCCAGGCTGCNGGACCGATAACCACTGCTGCGTCGGTAACTCTAGGACACACTACGATGTCAGCTCCCTTGTCTAAGGCTTCTTTAATGGCCCAACCACCGAAATAGACGTTCGCCGTTAGTGCTGCCTGGTCGGAATTCGCTAGTTCCTCCTGAGTGTCGAGATTGGTAAAGGACTGGCCGGCCTTTTGGAGTTCATCTAGATTCCCGAGTAGATCGTCTCCATCGATCCAGGCGACTTTGGCAGTTAAACCTTGCTCCTCTAAGATTTTTTCTATCTCATCGGCCATGCTTTTGGGATTTAGCCCGCCGGCGTTGGTGACTATTTTTATTCCTTTTTCTATACAGGTGCCAGCCACTTGTTGGACTTGTTTTAAGAAAGTACCAACGTAACCCATATTCTCGCCACGCGACTGCTGTTGGTTATAGAGAATAGACATCGTGAGTTCAGCAAGGTAATCGCCTGTGAGCACGTCAATAGGTCCGCCTTCCACCATTTCTCGAGCGGCATCCAACCTGTCTCCGTAAAAACCACTGCAGTTCGCTATTCGAATCACGTCAGTCATATAAACCCCCTCTAACTCTGTTAGTCCTTTACCCAGGCCGCGTTTCTTTTCTCACGAAATGCAGCCATTCCTTCTGAAGCCTCATCCGAGCGGAACATGCGGCCGCTCCATTCTGCGGTTTCTTTGAATCCTTCCTCGATAGAAAGCTGTGGTACTCGCCTGACTAATTTTTTGCATTCAACGACGGCAATGGGTCCTCCTAGATTGATCATATCGATTTCTTCTTGAACGGCTTCCACCAATTGCGCGCCAGGGACTGCGCGATGAGCAAAGTTCATTTCCACTGCGCGTTTCCCGTTAAATCGCTCCCCTGTAACAATCAACTTCATGCCGTGATGCGTTCCTAATTTTGGAAGGCAGACGACCGAAATAATAGCCGGTATGACTCCAATACGAACCTCGCTGAAGCTAAATTGCACATCCTCGTCCGTTATAACGATGTCGGCTGCGCCTACAAGGCCTAAACCTCCAGCGAAAGCTGCGCCATTTATAGCGGCTATAACCGGTTTGGGGCTATCCATGATCGCGGTGAGAACGTCGGCGTAGGGCACTGCCCTTTTAGCGCCATCGGCGATTTGGCCAGGAGGACTTTTTAGATCGGCTCCTGCGCAGAAGGCGGGTCCTGTTCCAGTAATTACAATCGATCTAACCTCATCATTTTCATTAGATTCAAGGATATGGTCGTAGAGTTCCGTAACTAAGGCGGCAGACAAGGCATTTCTATTTTCTGGTCTATTGAGAGTGATCCACGCTGCACCTTTCTTGATCTCATAAAGAGTAGCTTCGGTCGTAGCCATATTTAGTTCTCCTCTTCTTCCAGACTCACCAGTAATTGCTCTTTTTCNACCTGATCGCCTATTGCGACGTGCACGTTTTCCACTTTCCCGTCGCGGGGAGCCGTGATTCGGTGTTCCATCTTCATCGCTTCCAGAACGATAAGCACATCTCCCTTGGAGACGGTATCTCCAGATTTTACCTCTGTCGCTAAAATGGCGCCGGGCATGGGCGCAACCAACCCTCCACCAAAATCATCCGGGTTCGAAATTGGGTACCTGGGCAGTTCCACTAGCTCAAGATCATGAGTGTTGCAGTGTACGAGCCATTGATCTCCGACCTGATCAATAGAGTAACTGGATCTCTGACCACCGATATCAATCTCAACGTTGCCCTCACCGGCGGCGATGGGTGTAACTTGAAAGCTCTCGTCGTTGACTAGAAAACCGAAGCTCCCNTCTCGGTTTGTGCGGTAAGCAAGTTTCAGGGTATTTCCATCTACGCTGTATTCCACTTGTTCATTCGGCATAGTTGAATTGCGCCATCCGCTCCTGATTCCTCGGTTTATCTTCGCNCTAGCCCGTCTTTTCGCTTGAGCTTCTATNGATACGGCTATTGCTGCCTCAGCAATGCTTGCCTCATCAACAACAATTGATCTGGCTGGATTTACCCGCTCTATAAAGTCGGTTGTCGTGTCACCCGCGATGTATTCGTCAGTTCTTAGAGTATTAACCAGAAAGTCTCGATTAGTGGTCAAACCCTGAATCCGAGTGGTTTCTAGNACCCTGGCCAAACGGGCAGCTGCTTCCCGACGAGTNGGTGCGTGAACAGTAACCTTNGCAATCATAGGGTCGAATTCGGTNGTGATCTCGCTNCCCGTCTCCACGCCTGANTCAAATCGAGCNTTACCNACTTTCGAGGGTTCCCATGCAACTACGGGCCCTGGAGAGGGTAAGAAGTTTTTTTCCGGGTTTTCAGCNTAAAGCCTGGCCTCTATTGCNTGACCATTAATNGAGAGATCATCTTGNGTAAAAGATAAAGTCTCACCTTCNGCAACTCTTATTTGCTCGCGCACAAGGTCTTTACCAATNATTTCTTCGGTGACCGGATGTTCAACCTGTAAGCGGGCGTTNACTTCNANAAACCAAAAGCCTTCGTCACTGAGTAGGAATTCCACTGTTCCTGCAGAGGAATATCCAAGCTTTTTGGCAGCGGCAATTGCCGCATCGCCCATCTTTGAACGTATTTCGTCTGTCACAGCGGGCGAAGGCGCCTCTTCAATTATCTTCTGGTGTCGTCTTTGAATCGAGCATTCTCTCTCAAAACAATGGACAAGGTTGCCGTGTGTGTCGCCTAAAATTTGAATCTCAACGTGTCTNGACACGTCCAGCCATTTCTCCAGGAAAACGGTGTCGTCTCCGAAGGAGTTTGCGGCTTCTCTCTTAGCACCTTCAACCGCGCTATCTAGATCCTTCTCACTTTCCACTACACGCATGCCCCTTCCGCCTCCACCGGCTGAAGCTTTAACAAGCACTGGATAGCCAATTTCGGCCGCAGAAGCTTTGATGTCAGTGTCTTTTTGAATTTCGATAGCGGGAAGGGTTGGCACACCTGCTTCTTGCATCAGNGATTTCGCTGAAAGCTTGTCTCCCATNAGACCGATAACTTTAGGCGACGGCCCAATCCATTTAATGCCAGCATCAATGATAGCCTGTGCAAAGTCCTCGTTTTCAGATAAAAAACCGTAGCCTGGGTGGACAGCATCTGCCCCACTTCTTTTGCAGGCATTTATGACCTTATCCACGTCCAAGTAGGTTTCGGCCGTTGTTCTGCCTTCAAGAGAGATTGCTGTATCCGCTTCCTTCACGAAGGGAGCGCTGGAATCACCATCGGCAAATATAGCGACTGTGCTTATGCCCATGTCGTGCGCGGTGCGCATAATGCGACGAGCAATTTCGCCTCGATTGGCGATCAATATTTTTTTGATTGGGGTTACATTCGCCATGTGCCAAACTCCTTAGTTCCTTCTACTTTATTGTTGTAGCACGCTGACAAAGACATCGCGATAACCTCTCTGGTATCTCTAGGATCGATCATCCCGTCGTCAGATACTCGCGACGTGGCAAACAAGCCATCCGAGCCCTCATTTTGCCAATATTCGGATTGCTCGGCTCTCTTGCGATCAGCTTCCTCGTCGAATTCGATGCCTCGACGTTCTGCTGAAGCCCTGCCAACTATGGACATAACACCAGCCATTTGTTTTCCGCCCATGACAGCGATTTTTGAGAAGGGCCAGACATAGGTAAAGCGAGTGCCGAAGGCTCTGCCACTCATTCCGTAGTTTCCTGCTCCGTAAGAAGCAGCNAGAATGATTGTAATATGTGGAACGGTTGAATTTGAAACGGCATTAATCATCTTCGAGCCGTTTTTAGTGATNCCTCCTTGTTCAAAAGCNGTNCCCACCATATAACCGGTGATGTTGTGCAGAAATAGNAAAGGCACATCGATCTGATTACANAGCTGAATGAATTGAGCGGCNTTTTCAGACGACTCAGAAAANAGGGGCCCATTATTNCCNAGAATTCCGATTCGATAACCGTGAATCGTAGTCCAGCCGCAAACNAGGGTAGGNCCATAAAGAGGTTTGAACTCTTCAAAATAAGAGCCATCNGCTATTCTGGCAATCACTTCNCTTACATCGAAAGGCGATTTTAGATCTTTCGACACNATCCCTAAAAGATCCTCNGCATCGTGCACAGGCTCNTCGAAATCNGGATTCGGCTCAGGNCCAAGTTTTCTCCAGTTGAGGTGGGCCACCACCTCTCTGCANAGCCTGATGCCNTCCATTTCATCTTTTGCNAGATAGTCGCCCAATCCTGAAACCTGGGTATGCATATCAGCACCACCGAGATCCTCTTCGTTAGCATCCTCTCCGGTTGCCATCTTTGTAAGAGCGACTCCNCCNANGAAGACTTTGGATTGGTTTTTTATGAAAATGTTGTAGTCGCTCATGCCAGGTTGATAGGCTCCGCCCGCAGTTGAAGCCCCGAAGACGACTGAGATAGTAGGGATTCTCATTTTTGATAGTTCGGTAATCTCGTAGAAAAGACGACCTGATTCTGCAAAATGGCCATCACCNCGTTGTAACGCNACTTCNGGATCACCACCGCTTCCGCCTTGACCTCTAAGATCNGCACCCGCTGACTCAACGAATTGAACATAGGGCAGCCTGTTTTCTCTTGCTATTTCCAAGCCGCGCATCAACTTTTTACTGTTGAAATTATTAAATGCGCCTGCTCGCACTGATGGATCATGGCCAAGAATGACGCACTCGACACCTTCTATGGTCCCAATGCCGACTACGAAGCCAGAACCTATTGCGAAGGGTGATCTCCAAGCGGCTAAAGGGCTGATTTCCAGAAACGGGGCATCACGATCGAGCGCATGGGCTATCCTTTCCCGGATGGGCATTTTGTCGCGTGATTTGAGGCGAGCCATGGCCTCTTCACCGCCACCTTGAGCAGCCTCATCATAAAGTTCTTGGAGCTGGTTTAGTCTTTCATGCATATCCGATAGATTTTGCTGAAATACTTCGCTCCTGGTATCAAGTTTTGATTCCAGTACGGGCATGTGTCCTCCCACTAATAGTTCTAGTTCAGCCTTTCTTTGCGCGGCTTTTTATAACGTTAATTTTGTCCTAAAGTATCAAAAAAAAAAGCCGGCCATAAGTTTTTTTTGTGCTAGGGTTTTNAACCGACCAGCTTGTGGCCTGNGAGGCCCTTTGGTANNGGGTCTTTTAAAAGGGCCTTGTAGAGTAANAATACGAAGGGGNNGCAGTGGTNAAAATCAAGTTTTGCTCTGATNAAGATAGGAAGAAGTTATGACAGTAAGCGCACAGGAAACTAAGGAATTTGAAACAGAAGTTAATAGCTGGATGCGGGAAAATAANCCTGNAGANCCNGGNTTNATCCTACCAGAGACCTTCATGGAAGTCGGCACTGATCAGCAGTTTGAATATTTGCGCGATTGGCAGAACAAGGTCTACGAGGCAGGTTATGTAGGGATGGCTTGGCCGAAAGAGTATGGTGGGGGTGGCGTCTCGCAGGTCTTTCAGGATATAGCGACTAAAAGTATGGCCTCTCATAAAGTCCCGTTTTTGCCAAATACGATCGGACTAAATTGGGCAGGCCCACTGATTTTGCATATGGGAACTGAAGCCGANAANCAAAAGTACATCAAGGGGATATTGAGCGGNGAAGATATCTGGTGTCAGGGATTTTCAGAGCCTGATCATGGTTCAGATNTGGGCAATTCCCAATGTAGGGCTACGAAGGACGGTGATGAGTACGTGATCAATGGTTCGAAAATCTGGACCAGTCTGGGCACCTATGCGAAGTACATGATTTTGTTAGCCAGAACGTCTACAGGAGGAGATAACAAGTACGAGGGATTGAGCTACTTTTTAGCACCCATGGATGCTCCAGGCGTTGATCCTAAACCCATAAAAAAACTGACCGGAGAATTTGGGTTTTGCCAAACCTATTTCGATGACGCGCGAATACCTGCCTCGTCTCTGATGGGACAAGAAGGAGAGGGGTGGAAGATTGCGATGATCACGTTGACCTTCGAGAGGGGAGCCACTGGAGGCCAGGCTGGAGGCCTGGCTTCNATGGATTTGAGTGTTGATGATGTTGTCGANTTAGCCAAACGGTCAAAACGGAATGGACGTCCTGCGCTGGAAGACCCTTTGATTAGGGATGAATTAGCGCAGCTAGTGATTGAGGCTAAAGGNAATCAATTGATGGCATCGCGATCTAAAGTCAGTGCGCTAGCGACNGATTGGCCTACGGCGGTACCAATGTCAGGCAAACTAAGAGGCAGTGAATTAAAACGCCGTATGTGNAGATTTGCCGTTGCGTTACAAGGCGCCAACGCGGCTCGCTTTGTCAGCGCAGATGCTATTGATGGGGGCATGTGGCAGCGTTCTTACTTGAATGCCTTNTCGGGGACGATTGGNGGAGGCACTAGTCAGATACAGGGCAATATTATAGGTGAGCGTGTCCTGGGATTGCCCAAGAGCTAGGAGCAAGAGTTATGGCGCAAATCGAATTTTCCGAAGAACAGAATATGCTTCTCGATACAGCGGGCGAGTTTTGTAAAACTCACGCGTCTATAGAACTCGTTCGTGCTGGGATCGAAGATGATCAAAGTGTGAAGTCTGAAGTCTGGAAGGAGATGGCCGATCTTGGATGGATGGGGATTATCGTTCCCGAGGAGTATGGCGGTTTAGGATTAGGCCTATCGGACGTGGTT
>PBUF01000109.1 GCA_002727775.1 Gammaproteobacteria bacterium | reverse complement strand
GTCGTGGTTTCCTCTCTCGGGTCCGTAATCGCAATCCTGAGGAAATCCATCGCTTAAAATAATAAGAATTTTCATCGCCTGCCCGGATTGGGTGAGCTTAGTAATGCCATGGCGAATTGCTGGTCCCATCCGCGTTGAGCGTTTAGGGCTCATAGACGCGATTGATCGAAGCGTTGTGTTGGTAAACTTATCATCGGGTTCTTTAGCAACGAATAGCTCTACGCAATCCTTCCCATAACCAGAAAATCCGTAAATTCCATAATTGTCGCCGAGCGCGTCTAGCGCGGATGCCATAACGACCATAGCCTCTCGCTGTACATCAATGATTTTCCGTTTGGGCTCTTCTGTGATCAATTCATCGGCTGTAATTGCATCCCAGGGGTCCCTGAGATTATCAATCATCTCTTGTTCTTCTTTGGTCAGGGGCTTTGGTTCACTTTTCTCGATCGGATCATCAGTGGAAGCGGAGAGGTCGACTAGAAAAACAGCGCAGACATCTCGGTGCATGCGCTCTTTGCGTGAATAGAATCGTTCGTCTGGACTTTGACCAGCGCGAAGGTCTTGTCGTGCTTCTATGATGGCGTTGAGATCCAGTTCGTCTCCGTCTTGAACGCGTTTAACCCGTTGCAGTCCTGTCGGCCGAATTTGCTCTAATTGCTTCTGTACCAGAGGTCTGTAATCGCGGATCACCTGGTTAAGATCGTCGATCTCTTCTTCGTCTTTTGGAACCAAGGGTTCTTCGAACACTCTGCACCAGTGTCTTAAATAAGTCCGATTCTGATAGTCCCACTCATCATAGCGAAAGCTACGCGAGACTGATTGATCGGGCCCCATGGCATGCTGAACAGAGGATCGTTCCATATCAATTCTTCTTTTTAGTTGATCTCGGCCTTCTTCCAAAGATTTGATGTCCAGGTCTTCTTCTCTCACCGAGCCGCCAGCGTTTTCGCTGAGCTCCGCCTCTATCTCATCGCCCTCAAATTGATCGAAAGAAAATAGGGCGGATTCCACTTTCTCCATGTCCTCCTCCCATTCCTCGAGTCGTTGTTCTCGGTTAAGCCAATCGCCGAGCTGNTCCTCNTGCTCATCAAACAATTGAGNGTCATTGACNACATAAAAAGANGCAACTANCTCATACAGCTCACAAAGGTAGTAGGCCGAGTCATAAACTGATTTTTTTNTCTGCTTAAGATCATCAATGGCTTNNTAGATTAGTTTCCACTGACTATTACANGCGTGTCCTTGTAAATAACTCTTGGCGTTTTCGAGAGGATCTTCCGAAGGANCTGTGACTNCAGCAGTGTGATCGAAAAAGTGATCAATATGACGCTTTAANCCTGGATAGTGACGTAAGAGATGNCCGATAACTCTTGCTTTTTCAAGCAGAAAAAATAGTTCTGACGCGAGAGACGGGTGAGAAAAACAATTGAATAAAAGGTAGTAGTCTCCCGTCCTCGGTGTCAGGTCTTTGGGAGGACTGTAAAGATTCTTAAGGACTTTGACCTTATCCAGAGCCTGGTCAAAGCGGAAACGAAAGGTCCCGCACTCGCGTTGTCCAATTTGTTCCATTACCAAAAACCGATAGGCGCCGCTCGACGGTGCGTCGAGCTCATTCGGCAAGTAGATGGTGTCTTGTGTCTGCCCTGCACCTAAAAGGTCAAGCTTGAGACCTAGATGGCTGACGAACTCTTCACTTGCTTTGATGTGGAGGTACTTGCCCGCTATACCCTCAGTAAAGAGAGTGAGAGACTCCTCGATGTCTGCCAGTTGCTGCATGAAATCTCAGGGCAATATGACGTCGACGATATCTGCGACCGCCTGTTGAATGGTGGAGTCATCTGATACAGCGCTAATGATTGCTGCTTCGGCTGCTCGACGAGGCTCAATGTCTCTCGCCATCAACTGACCGGCATAGATAAGAAGGCGTGTACTGACCCCTTCCTCGAAACCATGCTGTTTTAAATTTCTTACTCGTTCGCCGATGACGGCCAATCTTTCTGCGCTGCTCTCTTCAATTTGTGCCTCGTGAGCAATAATTGTGGTTTCTAGCTCCACTGATGGGTAGTCGAATTCGAGACTCACAAAGCGCTGTCTTGTGCTTGGTTTGAGATCCTTGAGGACACTTTGGTAGCCTGGGTTATAAGAGATTACCAGTAAAAACTCCTCGTGAGCTGGAACTAGTTCTCCAGTTTTGTCGATAGGTAAGATTCTTCGGTGGTCGGTCAATGAGTGAATTAAGACGGTAGTGTCTTTTCTAGCCTCTACAATTTCATCAAGGTAACAAATCGCACCTGTTCTCACAGCTCTCGTTAGCGGCCCATCGTTCCACACGGTTTCATCGCCCTTTAGTAGGTATCTGCCAACCATGTCTGTCGCGGTTAGATCTTCATGGCAGCTCACGGTAACCAGAGATATATCGGGTGCCTCGGTTTTGTTTTGATAAAGTTTCCAGGTCATGTGTTCAACAAAACGAGTTTTGCCGCATCCGGTAGGGCCCTTGAGCAATACCGGTAGTTTGGCTTCATAAGCCGACTCAAATACATTGATTTCGTCTTTCAACGGCAGGTAGTAGGGCTGCTCGCCCTGAGTTAGCGAATCCATCTTAAGTTCCTATGTTGCGGGCGAAAACTGCTCGTTGCCGCGCCGGTAAGTGAAAAAATTGGTGGCTGGGTTCCGATTGACTAAAGGACGTCGATACATCTGATGAGAGAGAGATCGTACTTCATGTTCGATCTCGTAGAGTAACTCGCCAGAATCGGGATCCACGATTTTTTGAAATCGATACTGGAATTGATCAGATTCTTCACTGATTAAATCTCTTTCCGCCAGCCATTGGTGTGGTCCCGAAAAGTTGGAAACGTAAATGGCAATGTGATGTCCATCGTATTCTGGAAGAGGCTGGTCTGTCTCTCTGTAAATTAATTCTTGATTGTGNCCCATCGCNACTCTCACCGAATCAGACTCTATTGAGGTGGGACACCCGATGACAGAGGAGTAAAACTTACCTATTCCCTTAGTTGAGCCTGGCGGGGTATTGAATTCCACGTACGGCATGCCCAGATCCATATTTGGAAATTTGTCGGGTTCATAGGCTTTTATGGTATTGCCATACGGACAGGTTAATTCAACGTGATCCCCTTCTTCCTTGAATTGAAATGCGGTCTCGGACAGGGCCTTTCCTGCAAAACCCAGACGCTTTAAAAGGCCCTCTAGTTCTGGGACTACGACCCCTACATGTCCGCGTACGACTTGAGGTTTGCTGACTGGCAAATGAAATTGCTGGTCACCCAGATTCACCCACATGTTGAACGTGCCAAAGTCGATATATGGGTCTCTGGTGAACCCTAAGCCGGTGACATAAAACATAGAGGCAAGTCCCTGATCTGGGACCGTTACGTTAACGTGTTCCAGAAGTTGTACATTGCCAACATCTTCTTTGCTGCGATCAAAATTCGTTTTTGAGTGCATAACGCCTACCTCGATTCATCATCAACTATACAAGAAAAGGATTGAACATGGAGCCTGTTCTTTGTGTCCGTTCTCAAACTTGATTAGGATCGAGGTTTCTGCAAATTAAGTATTGATGATGGCTGAAACAGATGCTCTTTTAGATGCGACGACCGCTCTGATCCCTCCCCTTCTTAACGGACTCGAGGCGCTGAACTACGCGGGCCGGCATATGCATCCTCCCAACTTGGTATCGCTTGTCGAATCCGTGAAGCCCTATAGAGAGCCGCTCAAGCAAGGCATTGCTGTCTTTGACGAAATAGAGTGGCCTGAACACTTGGCGAGATTTAGAGACCATGTTCGTGAGTCGGCAAACCTGACAATGCAGTCTTTTAACGAGTTTTTGAGTTCGATTAATCAAAGCCAGCCACCGATGGCAGCTTACCGAGCNATGGGANTTACCACCAAGGCGATTGAGACTTTATATCCTGTTTCCATGATGCTTCCGCCAGTNAGTCGTTTCTATTTGGATGTGGACNGAAGAGACGATCAAGACTTGATTAAACGATTAGCGGANGCTGACGGCACTAGCGAATCGACTGGTGTGATGCATGCGAATAACACGAGAGAGGAGAGGGGTGGTTTTTCTATTTANGTGCCCGAGTACTACTCAAACGAAAAAGTCCCCCTCGTCATTTGTATGCATGGCGGAAGCGGCCACGGACGGAGTTTTCTATGGACGTGGCTTCGCACTTCAAGAACTCGAAATTTTGTGTTGATTAGTCCAACCTCTATGGACGGGACATGGTCGTTGATGGGAGAAGATCGTGACAGTGCCGTACTGGATCGGCTGGTTGAGTATGCGATTGAGAATTGGTCGATTGATGAAGATCGAATCTTGCTCACTGGTATGTCTGACGGCGGTACCTTTAGTTATGTTTCTGGATTGAGGTCTAATGCTCCTTTCACGCACCTCGCACCTTGTTCTGCCTCCTTTCATCCTATGCTCGTTGAAATGAGTGATCAGGATCGTATAAAGGGCCTCCCGATATATCTGATGCATGGCGCGTTGGATTGGATGTTTCCGGTTGAGATGGCAAGGCAAGCGAAAGATACCTTTGAAGCAGCTGGAGCCATAGTTCATTACCGTGAAATCGACGATTTATCACATACCTATCCCTTCGAAGAAAATCCTAAGATTATCGATTGGTTGATGAGTTGAGGTATGCCTGAAGTCCAGATTGTCGATTACGAAGTAAGGTTTGCTTCTCACTTTGCTAGCCTCAACTATCAATGGATTACGGAGTATTTCCGGGTAGAAGAAGAGGATCGGAAAGCCCTCGATCATCCCGAAGGTTATGCGATTAAACCAGGCGGTAATATCTTTTTCCTACTTGAAGATGAAACTCCGGTGGGCACAGTTGCCATGGTGCCGATAACTCGGAGTGAAGATCGAGAAGAGCTGTGTTTTGAGCTAGCTAAAATGGCTGTTCGGCCGGATCGTCGAGGCAAAGGCTATGGTTCGATGCTGATGCAGCACTGCCTCGACTTTGCTCGATCAGCTAAGGCTCACGAGATTATGCTTGTAACTAATGATGTGCTATCTGCAGCAGTTGCACTATACGAANAGGCAGGATTCCGAGAAGTTTCTGAATACTCCGATGACAGATATGAGAGGGGTAATCTGGAAATGAGATTGACCCTCTCGTATTAAGCTCCAGCTGAGATGCTAAAATTGAGCTCGGCAGCTGTTTGATAGGCCGACCTATTACAATTAGATTCCGCGTATTCGGCTAGTCTGTTGCTGATCTCAATGCCATAGGCTTTAGCCCAGGTTAGAACGCTTGTGAGCATTAAATCGGCGGCTCCAAAACTTTCTCCAATCAGGAATTCATTACGTTTTAGATGGTTCTCAGCAAAACGCACCTGTTTTTGAAAGCCCTCAATCGCGGCGTCGATCGCGGCGGGGGCCTCTCCGTAAATCGTTGCGAGATCTCGATGCTTTCGCATTACATAAAGGGTATGAGCGTCGAGTTCCATTTGGATGTATGAGAGCCATTCGTTGTATCGCGCGCGCTCGTGAGTATTCGGTTCTGGCACCAGCCCAGAATCTTTTCCGTAGGTATCCCCAAGGTAGGTCACGATGGCCGCGCTCTCAGTGAGTACAAAGTCGCCATCGACTAATACGGGGATCTTCTCTTTGACGTTGAGAGCGACAAACTCTTCAGACTGGGTCGCGCCGGTTCTAGAACCGATTAGCTTAGGCTCGTAATCCAGTGCTAATTCGTGGGCCATCCAATGGGCTCTAATGGTTCTGCCTGTGGCTCCTCCCCAAATCGTTAACATATTGCTTTCTCCCTTTTTCGGCTGCCTGTTTGGCTTTGCTAGCTTTTCGATTGTCACTTTGTCCCGGGTTACAGGCGCGCGCAGTTCGGGTGCTCGCCGTATTCTTCAGACTGAACGAATTGTTTGCTTACATCAACCAGGGCTCGATGCTCGAGAACATTTCTTCCGATCAACGCCTTTGTTTTTAANTGTTCCCGATTACTGAGAGANAATCCGTAGGACCCNACTANTTGGCCTATTTTGATATCCATTAGGACAACCGGTCTGAGCTGATCTTCTGTGCTNGCTTGTTGTTTGATGCCAACGTATTTCAGAAGCTGNGCGTCNAAAGTGATTGTTTGGTTATCCGTTTTTGTTTCAAATTGCACCCATCGATTTGNGTTTCGCCGATAAATTTGAATATTGNGAGCATCGANTGAGCTTANGGTAGCTCCAGTNTCGATNCGNGCCGAAAGTGTCGCGTCAAANTTAACNAAGTTNANCTTCTCNATTTCTCCGAGCAGGNTTTTACAGTCGGNGAGAGCTNGGTCGACGTTTTTTTCTTCAGCAAAAACTGTGAAGGCACTTAATCCAAAGGCCAAAAGAACAACGAATAAAGTGGTTAATTTTTTTGTTCTAAGAGCGTTCATGTCTGGTCGATCTTATCTTTAGGTGCTACAGTTAAATACTGTATATATAAACAGTATTTTCTAGCCGTGAAGAAAACCAGACCCTATCTTGCTAGGGGGAGTTCTAGCAATTCGCCAAGTCGCTATCTCAAATATCAAGTTGAGCTTAACCGTGAACCNGANCTCTTTNNTTGAAGNTTTTNNTNAAAGAGAGANTGTNCAAACNCAATTCNNTNNNGATAAAACGAAGACGCTCATNACNAGGAACCAATCTCCTGATATTGGGTTTGATCGATCTATTAATCCGTATAAAGGTTGCGAGCANGGATGTATTTACTGCTTTGCTAGACCGACTCATGCCTACCTNGATTTGTCTNCTGGAGTNGATTTTGAAAGCCAGATTTATTACAAAACGGGTGTTACTAGTCTGTTGGAAAAGGAGCTCAATAATCCTAATTATGTGTGCAGGCCTATAGCTCTCGGGACCAACACCGATCCGTATCAGCCTGGCGAGAAAGACTTGCGAGTGACTCGGGAAATACTGGAATTTTTAGTTAGTAGAAAGCATCCTGTTTCGATAGTGACTAAAGGGGTGTTGCTAGAANGAGATCTGGATCTGTTGCAGAAACTTGCGGCTGAACGNCTAGTGAATGTAAATGTCAGTATCACTACCTTATCGAGGAAGTTAAAAAACCAGCTAGAGCCCAGAACGGCGAGTCCTCAGGCGAGATTGCGCTTAGTAAAAAGATTATCAAAAAAAGGCATACCGGTAGGTGTTTTGGTGGCGCCTATCATTCCTTTTATTAATGATGAGGAAATAGAACNGATAGTCGGCCAGGCGGTTGATGCAGGCGCAATATCGTGTTCAGGAATCATGTTGCGATTACCTTTGGAGGTGGGGCCTTTGTTTGAAGAGTGGCTGTCTTTACATTATCCGCTAAAACAAGCGAGGGTTATGTCGGCTATTAGGAGCATCAGGGCTGGCAAGAAGAATGATCCGCGTTGGTTCAGTCGTATGCACGGTGAGGGCCCTATTGCCGATATGATTTGGAAGAGGTTTCTTGGAAGTCTAAAAAAAGCAGGCATCGCCTATAACAAAATGCCAGATCTCGCTTGCGATAAGTTCAAAGTTGCNGATTCGAATGGTTCTCGCCAATTNTCATTGATCTGATAAGCTACTNGAAAGCCTTAGACTTGGAGAGGGTATATGGGTCTTATCGGTTGGTCGTGGGTGTTTCTCGCGTTTTATGTTGGGTTAATGATTGCTTTTGGCGTTATCGGTCATAGGAAAGTATCCAATGCAGACGAATTCGCTACCGCCCGGGGAGGCTATGGGCCACTTTTTTTGGCTTTTGCGTTCGCGGCAACGACGGCTAGCGGTGCGACGTTTGTCGGTTTCCCTGGAATAGTCTACAACGCGGGATTGCCTGGGATCTGGTCGGTTTTCCTTTATCCTATTGGCATCTACGTCGGTGTGCTCCTGTGNCTTCGTTTAGTAAGTAATAGCGGCAATCAATTTGGGAGTCGATCGATTCCTGAGTACCTGGGCATTCGTTACCAGTCGCCATGGATCCGAATCCTGGTTTCTATTTTTTCGTTGTCGCTATTCTTTTATTTAGCCGGTCAGCTTGTATCGGGAATCGTCATGTTTGAAATCATGCTGGGCGTTCCCAAAATGGCAGCTTTAATCATAACGTCGGTCGTTCTGCTNATTTATGTAGTNTTGGGAGGAGCNCATGCCGATATNCTCACGGACGGNGTGCAAGGTTTCATAATGGTTGGGGTTGGTGTCTTAGTCGCTGTCCTCTTTTGCCTGGGATACGGAATCGAGGGTGGGTTTGACGGGATGATAAGTGCCCTTGGTAGTCAGGATGAAAATCTTGTCGGTTGGCTCAATGTGACCGATGTTCTCTATCATTCCTGGTGGGCGGTCTTTGCCGTGTTTCTGGCACACGTGCCGTTGGGCATGNTGCCTCATATTGGCAACAAGCTTTGGGCTCTGAAAGAGCCGACCCAGCGCATGCAGTTTATTCGTTTGGCTTTTGTTTTTGCNCTGATNCTCGCGATGCTCGGTTTTGGCGGNATTATGGCAAGAGTGATTTTGGGAGAGGGAATCGACAGTAACCAAGCCTTGGCTCTATTATTTATCGACTTATTTCCTTCCTGGTTTGCNGCGTTATTGGGAGTAGGAATACTTGCCGCTGTGATGTCGACNGCTGATGGTTTGGTTGTTTCCTCATCACAGATCGTNGCTAATGACCTATANCGTCTAAGNTTTGTGCCGCGATANCGAAAAGATTTGTCGGAAGAGGAGATCGANAGAAGGTCCCTNAATATNAGCCGTATATCGACCGTAGTGATTATGATTCTTTGTACCTTGTTGGCTTGGCAGACACTGGATATGAATGTCACGATACTGGTATGGATCGGAGTAGGGTGCATGATGGCGGCCTTCGCGGGTCCTTTGATTCTGGGCTCTGTCTGGAGTGGTGTAACGAAAGCNGGTGCCTTNGCCGGATTATTGACGGGCGGCGGGGTCTATATNATCACCTACCTTGGAGTNATTAACCCTGAGTGGTTTGGCCCTGGGTCTTTAAAGGATATTGCTCTTTGGCTACAGCGTGAATCGCCCAATCCTTATTCGTGCGCAGCGATGGGTGAAATTGCCTCGATTGCTGTGACTGTAGTAGTGTCCAAGNTGACTGCTCCTTATCCCAAGGAGCACATTGACGCNCTGTTTGGTAAATCGGTTCCTACTGATTAGTCGAGTTTTTTTTGCTGTAGAAGAGTATCAGCAGGCCTAGAGTGGTCCAGATTAACAAGGTTGACCACTCTTCTGGCCAGGCTAATGCACTTGGACTCCATGGAAAGAAAGCCGATAAGAGCCCAAGCGATAAAAACACTGCTCCATATCCAACCAGATTAGGATGAGTCACCCTGAAGGGTCTTTCCATCTCAGGTTCCTTCTTTCTAAGGACTAGAAAAGATATCGCAACAAGTAAAAAAGCGACGGTTACCGCAAAACTACCCGTATTGATGAGCCAAACAAGGATCGTGCGCCCGAAAAGTGTTGCCGCAGCGGACAAGATGCCTAAGGACAAGATGGCCACATAGGGCGTCTGATACTTAGGGTGAATTTTAGAAAAGACCTTCGGGATTCTACCCGACTGAGATAGCGCGAATATGACTCGAGAAGCGCCAACTATGAAGGCATTCCAGCTCGTTAAAATTCCGCCTATTCCACCGAGGACTAGGATTACACCTGCCCAGCTTCCACCCCATAGATTCGAGGCAGCGTCAGCTGTAGCCATATTAGATTGGCTGACCTCTGAGTAAGGTATAGCGAGTCCTACTGCACCAGATATTGCGACATACCAAATCACAGCGCATATGACCGATACGATCAGAAGCAGACCGATCTTCTGAGGTTTTAGGTCAATTTCCTCTGCTGATTGTGGGATAACGTCAAATCCTACAAGCATCCCAGGTACCATTATGAGCACGACCATGATCCCGCCTATGGCTGGCTCCACAAAGTGCATGGTATTCTCAGATTTTCCAAATAGGGTGGCG
>PBUF01000108.1 GCA_002727775.1 Gammaproteobacteria bacterium | reverse complement strand
GGCACCTTTCCAATCCTCACAACCCTCGACCCCAGTCCAATATTCTCGGTAAGCACCGCAGTAGTGGTCCTTGTCGACCATCGGCTCATCGTGGTGGCCGGTCACCGCTTTGGCAACTGGACAGGTATACCCACCCGCTCCGAACGTCAACGGGGCAGTGAAGTGGAATTCTTTCTTATCATGAGTACCGGAAACACCGGTTACGCAATCATTCTCAATGTGTACATGCTTGACACTGAAGCCCTGGATGACTGCACCACCGGCCTCAAGCACCCTGTCATTTGCATTCCGAAATAGAATCGTATCGAACTGTCTACGAGGCAGACTGTATCCAGCTTCTCGCTGCTCCACTTCCTCCTCGGGGAGCGCAATTCGAACTTCTTTGCCATTGGGTGCACCAAAGACAATCCCGTCCACTCTAAAGTGGGGTGTTTCCTCAAGAATACCTTTGATTCCCAATTCCTCTACATGCTTGAGTGATTTACCACCCACCGCATCTCCACAGGTCTTGTCCCGAGGATAAATCGCCTTCTCTAGAAGCAAGACTTTGGCACCATTCATCGCCAAAAAAGAAGCCGCTGCGGACCCCCCTGGCCCACCTCCAACGACAATCGCATCGAAACTCGATCCATCTTTAGGAACCGAACCTGAATCAACGGGGGCTTCCCAATCCAATCTCTCACCCAACCCAATGGTGAACGATAAGGTCCTCAAGTGTTGGGGCGTCGATTTCATGTCCTCTTCATCTCTCGCGACATCATGGTTGGACAAGTTTGCATCATCCAAACCACCCTCCCAGGCTCTTGGATCGAACCCGAAGTGGGTGCCTTTTCGCAACAAATGGTAGAGGTCGGAGCTGCCTGTGTACAACACTCATCCATTCGTTCAGTTTACCGTTGGGAGGGTGAAACCCATTCGTCCCCCGAATGGCATCTTCAATTGAAAGTGAGCTTATCAAAGCGTCAACAGGTTCTGGCCGCCCTCGAACAACAGCATCCGTATGACACCCCTCAGATTGTTTGGCACACAACTGAGTCAACAGATTCGTATTCGACTTGGGTGGATTCACAATGAATGGAATGGAATTTGTGCTGGCCCTTTCACTTGGTCTTGGTTTGGCTGCAGCATCAGGGTTCAGAGTATTTCTTCCACCATTCCTGTACGGCCTCGCCATTCGATTCGAATTTACGCCGATCGATATTTCTGTGCAGGGTGCAAGTGAATGGATGTCCTCCGACCTTGGCCTCATCCTCCTCGGTTCTGCAATGGTTCTGGAAATCCTCGCCTATTACGTCCCGTGGTTGGACAATCTGATGGACAGCATCGCCTCACCTGCAGCGATGCTGGCGGGCTTTGCGATGGTCTATTCGACACTTGGAGATGCGAATCCAGTCTTGCAATGGGCCCTATCAATCATTGTCGGAGGTGGCGTTTCAGGTACCATCCAAATTGGCACGGTTTCCGTTCGTGCACTCTCTACGATGACCACTGGTGGTATCGCCAACCCACTGGTCTCCACAGCCGAGGCCGGCGCCTGTATCATCTGCACAATTCTCGCCATTCTTTTGCCACTTCTTGCCCTAATCTTCACCACCTTGGCTTTACTTTTGTCTGTCAAATACATCCGAAATCGGAAGGAAAAGATGGCGACTGAAGCGCCCCCTTCGCATGCTTCTTCCTAGAATCGCGCAGCGCTTTGTTGAAATGCTCTCCAAGTCCCAGAGGTGGCATGGGCAATGATGACTCAGACAAACGATTCGCCACACGCTCGGTTCACTCTGGAACCAAACACATCGAGGGCGCAGTCAACACCCCGATTTTCCAATCCTCGACCTATTATCTGAGCGACGAACGATACGCAGGTTGGGCCGCTGGCGCGCAACACACTCTGATTTATTCCCGTCTGTCAAGCGTCAATTCAGAAGCTTGTGTGGAGAAAATTTGTGCCCTTGAAGGTGCAGAGGACGGGGAACTCTTTGCGAGCGGAATGGCTGCGATTTCAACCGTCATGCTCGGCCTACTTTCCAATGGAGATCATGTGGTTGCCAGTGCCGATGTATATGGGGGCACATACGGACTGATGACAGAAGAATTGCCTCGATTCGGTATCAACGTGACCATGGCGGACATGCAAGATCCTTCTTCTTACGAAGCCGCCATCCAAGAAAACACGAAAATGCTCTACATTGAGACGTTGTCAAATCCTGTTCTCAAGGTGTGCGACGTTGAAGCGATGGCTGCCATTGCAAAAAAGCACGACTTGTTACTGATCATTGACAACACATTCACCTCTCCTTGGGGCTGCCAACCCATTGCAATGGGGTGCGACCTTGTGATTCATTCCACTACCAAATACCTCGGCGGCCACTCCGACATCGTCGGTGGTGCAGTCGTGGGGCGCAAGGATTTGATTGCACACCTCTTCCCAAAGAAAGTCCACTTCGGTGGTGCCCCCGATCCTCACGCTTGCTACCTACTAGAGCGAGGGATGCGAACATTGAGTGCGAGAATGCCCATTCATTGCGCCAGCGCCTCTGAAATTGCCAAGCGTTTGGAAGCGCACCCATTGATTGAGAAAACCATCCACCCCTCTTTGTCCAGTCACCCAGACTACGATGTTGGTCAGCGCATCATGCCCAAGGGAACAGGAATGCTGGCTTTTGTCGTCAAGGGGGGTGACGATGCGGCCCTCCGCTTCATGCGCAATCTCAAGTTGATTTTCGAAGCGACCAGCCTGGGCGGTGTCGAGAGTTTGATTGAATGCCCCTTCAACTCAAGTCACATGTTCATTCCAGAACCTGTGCGAACGGCTGCCGGCGTAGTTCCAGGCTTTGTTCGCGTCAGCATTGGAATCGAAGATGTCGAGGACCTCTGGCAAGATATCGAGCAAGCACTCGCTCAAATTTAGTCAAACCCGGTGGACCGTACCACATTTCGGGCAACGGATTTTCCCTGTGAAATCACTTGGGAAGCCCATGATTGCCCCACATTCCACACATTCTGCTGTGGACTTCCCCTCTCCTGATTCTTGCTGATGCTCGGACAACCTCACAATCAAATCTGCCTTTTTTCCAGAGACTGGTAGTCCGACTTCACGTAATTTCTCTTTGAGTTCATTGACGGTCAAATCATCAACCTCTACAGTTGGACTTTGCGTGGGCACCAACACACCACTACCCTGGGTAAACCACGACCACGGTCTTGTATAGACAATCAACGCCATTCCTACAATAACCAAAGCGGGCCAACCAAAGGAGATTACTGCAATTAATGCAATTCCTGCNACAATACCAATCCTTACTTTNACAACAGNATCATCTGTGTCCTCGGNAGAACGGAACCAGGACCAGGGCCTNGCCAAAGCAATCAGGCCANNGGGGAAAAGCAAGATTGAGGCCCACATNCTGANTCCNGCCCCACTCCAGATGGTTTCACANGTACTGTTGCACGTTCCACCAGAGAACCCCAGTCCAGNTCCCAATGACATNAGTATCGAGATGAATCCCAATAGAACCATCAGAACAAACATCCCAACGCTGCCCGCAATCATGGAGAATCCAATCATTTGCGCCGTATCGCCTTCGGATGTTTCGATGACAATTTTTTCTCGAACATATGCTACAGGATCTTCACTAATTGTAGAGGGCACAGCCGTACCCTGCGTATCACTCGCAAGCGGAACCGAAATATGTTGGAACTCATTGGGATTTTGAGCCAAGAAAACCGTCTTTTGAGTCTTGGAACCCAACGCAAATGCAAACCAAACGATTGAACTTAAGCAGAATAAAATCGACACCAAATATGTACAACAAATCGCTTGAGCAACACCATCATCAAGAGTATCCCCCTCCTCATATTTCGCACCAAGACCTGCTTGAACTACAACGATAAGGAGGATGGCAATACCAACTAGAATTGCAGGCCCACTGAACTTCTTCAGGCCCATACAGACCACGCAACCCTCACAACGCTTCAATCATGCCCCTGCCAATTGAATCCAGTGCGGGTTTGAGGCATTGAGTGAATCAATCTGCAAGTGGAATCCCAGTTGCATCTACATTGATGCTCCCTGTCAAGATGAGAATTCCCTCAATGAGCCCCCATAGTCCCGAAATTGGCGACAGGAGGCCAAGAGACAAGACAGAAATCAACAGTTGAGCAATACCCTTGCCAGTGTAACCAAGATAGAAGTTGTGAATCCCCAAAAAACCAACTAAAATACCCAAAATTCCTGCGGCAATCTTGCTTTTTTGCTGCCCAGGCATAAATGCAACAGCTCCACCCATGGGCATTGCTGTCCCTGTAACATACTGGGTTGGCTGGCCCCCCATCACTTGTTGTCCGGCTACGTATTGAGTGGTTTGGCCCATGATCACAGGCTGTCCAGGTTGCGGCTGCATATCGGTGCCTGAATGATTGCAGATTTAATCAATACTGAACAATATCATTGCGGTGAGGAAAAATCGGAGGCACCGCTGCGGGTAGCGAACGCTTCCATCGCATCGACATAAGCATCGACATTTCCTTCTTCAATCAGAATTTCACTCGCTTCAAACAATGTCTTCAATGCAGGCACCCAATCTCCGCCTTTGTCTCTGGCATCTGAGTCAAAATGCCATCCCTCGGATTCGGCCCGTTCATGAACATTGATCCATGCCCAACCCAAGGCCTTATCCAAGGCATCACGGCCCTTTTTCGCCATGGATATGGTGCTTCCAACACCATCGATTCTCGCTTTACGAACAAGTGCATCTGCTCGTCCACACAATCCCTCCATGTCCCCCTCTTGCCAAGGGAATTTGGCCATCATGAGGTGCTCCTTTCGCTCAGCATCCATCTTTTTGAGAAAAGCCCCAAATCCTTGTTTTCGTTTGGTTTGTTTCTCAATGATTTGTTCAGCATCATCCCCAGTAATTCCGTAAATCTTCTCAAGAATCAAGTCACCCCATTCGGGCCAAAGCGCAACGAGATTTGCATGGCAGGAAGTTTCTTCCAACCGCAGAACATCCTCCTCGAGTTCCTCAAAGCTCCCATCACCTCGAACATCCAACCCCCCATTCTTCAGCGCCTCTGTAAACACAAGCTGAAGAGCTTCTTTCTCAGGTGCTGAACCATTGATTGATTCAAGCATGCTATCCAATTCCTCCATTGGCCACCATCGTTCGCCGATGACACAACCCTCGCTGAGGTTTCGACACAGTGCCTTTCTCAACGCCTTTGTGAGCTTTGAATCCGTAAGCGAAAGGTTGAGCCAAGCATCGATTACTTCGTCGACTTTCTCTTGAGTATCTTCAGGCAATGGTTTACCCTCGGGCCAACCCTCGGGTCGCCAATTCCATTGGACTTCAGCAAAATCTGACAACCTCGGTGGCAACATTCTGAGCGCAACGGACCGCGCAACGGATTCCTCTTCCGCAACACCTGCAAGATCTTCCTCATCTAGAACAACGGTCGCCTCACCGACAACGAAATGCAAACCGTCGGTTTGTTCAGGTACGGCATTGGGTGAGCAATAGACCCCCTCCTTCTTTGAAAATTTCATCGGCGCATCCGACAACCCACCTTCAATCCAGCCTTCAGGTGGATGGGGTTCATTGCCCGTACAGACAATCCCGTCATCGAGCGAGAAGAACCACCAACCATTGCGCGCATGTTCTTCCCAAGTTAGCAATCGTTGCCTTGGGTTGACAAAATTCTGGAAAGCGACCATTTGCGTTGGCTTCCCAACGCCCCGACGAACGAAGGAGGAACTCCCGAAAATGGGGTGATCAAAGACGGCGACCATGCTCCGCTCATCGTCATGCGCAGCATGCAGGGAACCCGCCAAGGCACGTGCAACACCGTCGCCACGCCGGCGCATCATTCGCTTCCCCAACCACTTACGATCGTTTTTCTTGGCGATGACTTTGGCACATTCTTTCAATGAACGCTGCACAGGATCTTTTCGCGCCCGTTTGATTGTGTAAGCCACCGTTGGCATTCGAGCATGAGGGTCTTCAAGCAATGCTGCAAGATTTTTTTCCAAACGCTTGCGAACACCTTCCGAGGCACGTTTCGTCCCTCGAGCACGCATCCGTTGCTTTTTCTGACCGGGAAATTGCACTTTACTTGGTCCTGCCACGCACTCCCCTCCATCTCGCCGAAGACTTCCTAGGCTTCACGCCTCCGGCGAACAATTCACCACCTTGCAAGTGCAGCATCCTCCACATCATGCAACTCTGCTGGGATCAGTAAACAATGAATTCGGCCCCCAGTTACTTCAGAAATTTGTTGAGCGGTACCGACGTTAACGTTAGCATCATCCGTGCCCATATCCGAACAAAGCACCAAGGTCCACTCTTCAACATCCACTTCCAATTTTTGCGCCATTTTCCGCAGCACTTCAACGGCAACTTTCGGAGTCATGGGTTGTTGGTCACCTTCTCCCATGCCTGTGGGATCCAAGTCGAGCAAAGCCAATGTATGCAGACCTCGCTCCTTGTTTTCTAGGATGATTTCCAACGGAGAAGTCGGGAGATAATCGCCGTATGGATAGGCAAAAGTACACTGTCTTCCAAACCTGTAGGACTGTAGCCCAACCGCTCCTGTAACGATTGTAGTAATCGAAATCCCGTGTTCAATGTGACATGGGATTTGACGTTGAGCGCAACGCAGCTGCAAATCGACATGGGTGGTAGCCTGCAATGGATCGCCGACTACAAGTAGAGCAACTCGATGATTCTGAGCCAAATCAAGGAGTTCTTCGGGCTGTTCTACAGACGAGCGCATTCGCAATTCCCAGGGTCCCACAACCTCCTCCAAATTTCCGAGTTCATTAGGAGGTAGCAAGGCCGTATAACCCTCTAGAAATCTGTAATTTGCAGCCTTGGCAGCGGAGAGGGCAGAGATTGACATTTGATTCAAGTCACCTGGACCCAAACCAATCAACCAAAGGCCAGAATCGTCCATTTTCTCCCTCCGTCATGGTCAAGCGCGGGGCACCCGTCGCCCCATCGAGGACCATGCGTCATTTGAGCGTGCCGAGGCAAGAAACGCAGCAAATCCTCAGCCAACTAAAGGCTGAATTTGCACTTCCTCAAGGTGCCCGCGTGCAACCAGACCCATCCGACAGCAAACGAACACTAATTCCAGTCAAAGAAGGGGCAGAGTCAGAACTTCTCTCACGTTATCCCGTGGTGCATGCCGAACCCCTTACACCTTCACCGCGTACATACCGCGATCACCTTAACTCATTTCTTTCGGATCTTGAAATTGCTTCGATCGAATGGCCCACTCGACACGAATTTGTAGGAGACTTAATTCTCATCAAATTGGACTCTAAACAACGTGAATATGGAGAAATCATCGGTCAAGCGATGCTCATGCAGCACGCCCGCACAAGGGCCGTTTTCGAAGATCGTGGGGTCGTTGGCGAATATCGAGTTCGAGATCTCAATCTCTTGGCGGTTCGAGATGGCTTTGATTCAACCACACGGACCCAAATCATCGAATCGGGCCATCAATTGTGGACTGACCCCTCAACCGTATACTACTCTGCGCGTTTGTCTCGCGAGAGGGAAGGCACCCTCGAGTGTGCGAAAAATCTCCGGGACATGCTGAACCGTTCAATCTCGGTTTGCGACCCATATGCAGGGGTCGGCCCCTCTTTAGCCCCACTTGTCAATGAGCCCGGTTTACTGTCCAACTTATTTGCCAGCGATCTAAATCCGGCAGCCGTAGAATTACTTCGTGAAAATATCTCAGCAAGCTATGCAGAGATTGAATGTACAGATGCACGTACTTTACACGAGAGGAACGAACTATGTGGAAAATTCGATCTTTTATTGGTGAACATTCCTCATGACACTCTCGAACATTTACCTCACTTGTTGCCACTTCTCAACGATGGCGGTACCGTTCGCGGATGGGCTGTGATTGAGGAAGAAGATCTTCAAGCCGCGAGAGAAGTCCTAGCCAATACACTGGGAAAATCGGTTGAAATCGAGGTGCGCCGCTCCTATTCTGCAACAGCAAATTTATGCCGTTTCGAGTCGAAAATTCACCATTAATGAAGGTAAATTTGGCGCCCCCGCCGGGATTTGAACCCGGGTCGGAGCCTCGACAGGGCTCCATGATAGGCCACTACACTACAGGGGCTGAGCGGACAAGCGACAGCGGACCTGTATTTAATCGGCACGCGTTCCGCGGTTTGGGTGCGCACATGGCAGACGAGAGTGCTGACAACGATGACGGCTCTGATGAAATGATTGCAAAGGTGACAGGAACTCCTGCTTCACCACCACCCAGTGGTCCACCCAGCGGCCCACCCAGCGGCCCACCCAGCGGCCCACCCAGCGGCCCACCCAGCGGCCCACCCAGCGGCCCACCCAGC
>PBUF01000107.1 GCA_002727775.1 Gammaproteobacteria bacterium | reverse complement strand
AGCGATTGAAAAGCTCAATTCGTAAGCGGCTTGGGTCGATGGATCTTCCTTTTCCTGAGAAGGAATGGCGGGGCTTCTTGGCAACTTATTACTCCCACACGTAGAAAAGAATGAGCACTACAACCACATAAACGTTCTATCCTACGAACAAGGCTGCTAGCCACAATGGCGTGGACGTTATGCAGGTTTTGATTCGTTTACAAATCACAAATACTTGTCTCTTAATTGTTAACGTAGTTGCTTTGATTCAATATTATGTCTACGAAGAATTTAATGATTCGGTGCTAAGAGAGGTGGTGGTGAGAGGATTAATTTTTATCGTTTTGTTGGGGTTAAGTTTTTATACGCTTGCAGAGAATGCGACAGGCCGAGTGTTCGTTGACGCAAACGAAAACGGTTTATTGGATTCCGGAGAAAATGGCTTGGCGAACGTCCGAGTGAGCAACGGAACCAAGGTTGTCTTAACGGATGAAAACGGACGTTATGAGATATCGGTTGGCGAAGAAGNCNTTTTATTNATTACAAAACCCAAGAATTANGCGACNCCGGTTAATGCGCACATGCTTCCCCAGTTTTACTANATTCATCAACCAAACGGTTCACCTGAAGGTCTNCGATATGAAGGTATCGANCCGACNNGNCCATTGCCNGNCAGTATTGATTTNCCGTTGCTNCCAAGACCTGAGGAGGAAAGCTTTGAAGCNCTGCTTTTCGCGGATACTCAGCCGCAAACTAATCGGGAGCTTGACTATATTCGTGAAGACATCATCCCAGAGCTGATCGGAACGAAGGCGGTTTTCGGGATGACGATGGGAGACATTCTCTTTGATGACCTCTCAATGTTTCCTCGTTATAACGCGATCATCAGCAAGATTGGTATACCTTGGTACAACGTACCCGGTAATCACGAGATGAATTTCAAGGCGAAAGACGATCAGTACTCGCTAGAAACTTTTAAACGTTTTTTTGGGCCTCCGTACTATTCCTTTGAGTATGGCAACGCATTGTTTGTGGTGCTCGATAACATCGAGTATCAAGGTAATGGAGAAGCCGATCCAGGCGACATTCGAGGGAGCGGAGGCTACAAGGCGAGCATTAGCGCTCGTCAATTGAGATGGCTGGCCAGCGAACTATCACATGTGCCAGAAGAGACACTAGTCTTTGTTGCGACTCATGCGCCGCTAGGCAGCGAAAATGGATCTTACTCGACTAAAAATCGAGAGAAACTGTTTAGACTATTGGCAGGTCGGCCTAATCTGTATTCGGTTGCAGGGCATACTCACACAACTGACCATGTCTATTTTGGTGAAAAAGAGGGCTTTTCTGGACCGGGCAAATTACATCACCACGTGCTCGCCACGGTCTCTGGCTCCTGGTGGAGCGGGCCGTTTGATGAGAGAGGGGTGGCAATAAGCGACCAGCGAGACGGCACGCCTAACGGATACCATATATTAGAAGTCGATGGCACGGACTTGGCGGTACGGTTTAAAGGGGCGGGAAAGCCAGCCGACCAGCAGATGCGGATTATGTTCGACGTCGCCCACCACCAACAGAGAAAAGATGCCCAGCGCGATTTCAGGCATGGCGAAACGCTGGACGGATTTATGTCAGAAGATGAAGTGGCAGCTGCCTCTATTTTGGTTAATGTTTTTGATGGAGGGCCCAATACCAAGGTAAGTTACAGTGTTAATGGGGACGAGTTTAGGCCCATGCGGCGCGAGCTTAGAGAAGACCCTTACATTGTTGAACAATTTCAGCGCCATGCCGAAGTAAAAAAATCCTGGGTGCAAGCAACTAAATCAACCCATATGTTCTCGGCGGATTTGGATGATGCAATTGGCAGGGGTACTCACACAGTCACTGTTCGCGCGGTTGATGAATTCGGTCGTATCCATCATGGGCATACGGTACTAGAGATCGTAGGGGGTATGAGAGGCTCTGAGAAGGGTTTGCGTTACTAGCATATGAAGAGACGAGGATAATAAAAACAAGGAGTTTGGTGATGAGAAATAAATTTTCACTCAATAAATTGATGTCGATCGGATTAGTGTGTTTCGTTACGTTGTCGGGTTGTGGAGAGTCAATTGAAAAATCAGCGATAGGGGATAGCGGGGCGACGGCCTCTTCCGAGCTAGAGATTATCGCGACTGGCGCGAACATAGCTGGCGCAAATGGGCTTGCTATCGGACCGGATGGTAATTTGTATGTTACCTCGGTGCTCGGGTCTACGATTTCTGTGATCAACCCTGAATCAGGTGAAATTGTTAAGACCTACGGATCTGATGACGGCGTGATAGGACCAGATGACGTTGATTTTTTTTCCGATGGGAGCTGGTTTTGGACTTCTATCATGACTGGCCAGGTGGCAGGTTTTGATGCCGACGGAAAACTGATAGAAGCAGCGCAGCTGACACCAGGGGTTAATCCTATTACGTTTTCAAATGATGGCAGGTTATTTGTTTCTCAATGCTTCTTTGGTACAAATTTGTATGAAGTCGATCCCCTTGGTAAAAGCGAGGCGCGGTTGATCAGCGACGAACTAGGGCCGGGCTGCGGATTAAATGGAATGGANTGGGGCCCCGATAATCGATTATACGGTCCTCGCTGGTTTAATCAGGAAGTCGTGAGCTTTAATGTCGATACGAATACCNAGCGCACAGAGGCGAAAGGGTTCGATACGCCCGCTGCTGTTAAGTTCGACAGNGATGGACAGCTTCATGTCCTCGATACAGGTGCCGGCACTATTTACAAAGTCGAAGACGGGCAGAATATAAGTGTGGCTGAGTTGTCGCCTGGCCTGGATAATTTTGTGATAGACGAGCAGGGCCGCTTTTTTGTTACAAGCTTCGCTGATGGGTTTGTTAAGCGAGTCAACACAGATAAATCGGTGACTGAACTGCAGCCNGGTGGCATGGCTCATGCTGGAGGGNTAGCTTATTTTNANGGTAACGTGGTTGCAGCAGATCTTCACGCAATTCGAGCATATAAAACAAACGGGGACGAAGCTTTTGTTCAAAGGAATGTGCTGGGTACTGGCAAGATGGGAGGCGCTCTTAATGTTGCTGCGGATGGCGAAGATTTAATACTTACCTCCTGGGTCGATAACGATGTCAGAATTTGGAATCAACAAGATCAAGCAATTAAGTGGCGAAAAACTGAGCTCTTGGCGCCGGTTTCGGCTGCCCGATACGGAGATTTGATCGTCGTTGCCGAGCACGGGAAGCAAAGAGTTATCGGGGTTGACGTGAATGGAGAGGTGGTCGCTNTCTTTGCCGAAGCCTTACCCGCGCCCACGGGATTGGCTGTTGAANGCGGTGCATTATATGTTTCAGATCGAACGCTTGGTCAGATTTTGAAACTAGCTGAGAACGGCGACACGTTGGCTAAACCGCAAGTGGTGATAGATGGTTTGGATTCTCCTGAGGGNTTTGTTTGGTATAACGATAAAGTTGCCATAATTGAGGCNGATCCAGGACGCGTGACTCTTGTTGATAGCGACGGTGGTAAAGTTCATCTGGCTGATGTTCCGCCAGGGTCGCAGGCGGCAAGTGATTTTCAGCCTCCTTCTCAGGTGTTTAATGGGATTACGGCTGATGATGAGGGGAATCTGTATATTCCAGGAGAGACCAACAGGGTGCTATATAAGTTATCGAACCCTTTCTAGTTCTTCTTGGTTCGTGGTGTGTTCTTGCCTGCATGAAGCTTAGGGGTTTCTATCTTTGCCAAGACGAACGCACCAAACTTCCTCGCTAGGCCACTTGCTCGCCCACTCAGCGTTTGCCCATGAGTACCTNGATTTAGCCTCTTTAGGTACACCAAGCTCCAATAGTCTTTCTACTATAAATCCGTTTTTGCTAAGCANTTCGATCAACTCTCCATGCGGAAGATGAAATTCGGTCTCATTTGATGAGTGCTCCCACTTTAGTTTATAGAGGCCAAGGTATGGCCTCAGGAGTTGTTCTGAGTGCGGAGCATCCAAGTCCTCTTCATCAGGCTCGCAACAAACCGCGAGGGGGTGACTCGTCATAAAGACGAGTTGAGCTCCGTTTTTCAGAACTCTCGCCGCCTCTGAAATCCACCTATAAGGATCTGCCCAGAGAGAGGCTCCGTACTCAGATATCGCGAAATCAAAAGTTGAATCTGGAAACGGTAATTCTTCACCAAAAGCCTCAATGAANTCCACGCCGAGNCCGTGCTCCTTCTCCAGGCGACGGGCCGTCTCTAGTTGGTTTGGGGTTGGATCTATGCCAATTGCAGCGCCNCCCCGTCGCGCCATCCANGNGGAGACGTATCCNGCNCCGCACCCTATTTCAATACACTTTTTTCCTGTTAGGTCTATAGGTAGGAGGCCCAGTTGTGATTCTGGTATTTGCCAGATACCCCATTTAGGATCGTTGGATCNCCAGCCAATCTCTGCAGGTTCTACGTAATCTTCAGCGAATGTTTGCCAAGCGTTTCGATTAGATTTTTGATGCTCTTTNAATGTCATGTTGTCTGGTTTGTGATTTTTTAATGTTATTAACTTTTTACTGGTTGGTTCTCAACAATCCTGTTTCTTAATCAGTTTTCATTCCTATTTTCGTCAAAATCTCTTCATTGTGTTGCCCGATATCTGGGGCCGCCGAGCGAACTTTAGTGGGTGTTCTTGAGAATTTTGCAGCAGGCCCGGTAATAGGCATTGTCACGCCATTGCTGAATTCTATAGGCTGGAGCATGTCTCTTTCTTGCACGTGTGGGTCTTTAGCGGCCTCCGGAAATGTGTTTACCGGGGCCGCTGGGAGACCAGCCGTCTGGAGTTTTTTAAGCACTTGTTCTCTTGGTAGTTGTTTGGCCCACTCGCTCACCATCATATTGCAAACATCTCGGTTAACTGCGCGTTCGTCTCGAGTAGCAAAGGTTGGGTGTTCGGCCAATTCTGGTTCGCCGATAATTGGCGCTAGAATTTTCCAGTGATCATCAAGGAGTACTCCAAGGTATACAGCTCCGTCTAGGCAGTCGTAAACATTTGCAGGAGCCGCAAATCCAAATTCGTTGCCCATCCGAGTTGGCTCTATACCTAAAGCCCCTAAAGTAGGTAGTCCGTCGCTTTGAAACAGCATCGCATCTTGCAGTGCTATATCAACATGTTGGCCCTCACCAGTCTGATCGCGATGTCGAAGCGCAGCCATCGCGCCGATCGCGCCGTGCAAGCCTCCAAGATCGTCGGCCAGGAATGTGCCCGCTTTTGTGGGTGGGCCCTCAGGAGATCCATTTACGGTGAGAAAGCCTGATGCTGCTTGGGCTAGTGGGTCATATCCAGCATGTTCATGATTTGGGCCGAACTGTCCCCAGCCCGTAATAGAAACATAGACAATATCCGGTTTCACTTTCCGGATGTCTTCATAGCCCAAGTCATAACCTGACATGGTGCCTACTTTGAAATTCTCAACGACGATGTCGCTTTCAGATGCTAGTTTTAAAAAAATATCTTTACCTTCTTCGGATCGGACGTCAATTGAGAGTGAGCGTTTGTTGCGGTTTACAGTCGCGTGCATAAAGCTGACTTCAGTTCCGGGCAACATTGGAGAGATTGCTCTACCCACGTCACCGCTTGGGATCTCAACTTTTATGACGTCTGCACCAAGATCAGCTAGTACGGCCGCGCACATGGGGCCTGCCCAGGTCGTGGTGGCTTCCAACACGCGGACTCCGTCTAAAGGACCGGAAAGGTCGCGCCTGGCTTCTTTGTAGAACTCTTCCTTTTTCATTTTCTAAATCCCCAAGCAGTTAATATAACGATCGTATCAGAGGACGTTGAGTGAGTTCATCCCATGCGTCGCTCTGTTTGTTAAAGCGATAGCTCTGGTAATAAGTAGGCCTCGAGCACCCCCATCGAGCCCAGAACGGTATCGACTTTAACGCGNTGTTCTGAGCTGAGTGACTCGATTTCCTTTTTGATGTGAGAGCGTGAGATCTCACTGTATTTAAGCGAGCGCATTTTCACCGGGCCTTTTCCAAGGTCGACCTCGCACCACTTTTCACCCTCACTCAACGCTTGTCGTGAGACGACCAAAAACTTGTGGTACGTGTCGCGCATGTGCTCGAAGAGGGGCTTTAGAGTTTCGGGGAGTTGATCATCGGGATAGTAATCTCCGCTGTCTGTTCGCGATCCAAAAACTCGGTTCATGTGATCTATCATCTNAGGAGCGCAGGAATCGATCCAGCTTCTCGGCTCTGGATCGGCTTCGACATGAGCCTTGAATAGTCCTGCAAAGGTAAAGTCCCCAAAACTTGCTCGATTACCCAACAAAAATTGATGCTGGCTGTAATGCGAATCGCATGCTCGCATCAATGATTCGAAGTCCTGGCGGACTGCATCAGCCTGCTCCGGTCCGCAGCCTCGGTTCGCGCAAGCGTTAAGGCCGAAGTTATCACGGACCATTTTGATCATTTCCGCGGCTTCTGCTTCTTCTTGGTTGGTTAGTCCTTCTTCCATGAATTTTCCGATTCGGTTGGCATAAAATCCTTTGGCGACGTGTTCGACGTTGTGCGGGTAGCACCATCGGCTACTGATGGCATATCGACCAAACCACTCGTCTGCCCAATCTTCTAGCAAATGAGCTGCGATTCTTTGTACTGGCGANGACGGAAGGATACTTCTTTCAGGATATTTGGCGTTAAGCATCAATCCNATTGGCGTGGTGTCGTGTATAAACCAACCCTCTGGAGTCTCAAGACCTGGAATGAAATGTGTTCCNATACGCGCTTCCATTTGTGGGCCCGTATCGTTGGTTTTGAGTTTGAATTCGTAATCAACATCTAAATAGTTGAGCATCGATTGCAATTTNCGAGTAAAGAGGCTGTGCTCGCCCCCCCACAAGGTATAACTTCCCTCAAACATTCTATTTACTCCATAGTGTGNAACTGANTTCGAAANTTCAGCNTGCGATATGTAACNTTTTCATCGGATCANGNCATTGGTTTTCGATNAACGAGAAACCGCTTCACNAAGCGTTACCAAACTCTATCTTAGTNCCCTGNCTTTCGATAGGGCATTGGGTTTTTCTAAAAGTATTNTGTTAAAGCCACTTTTTAAGTCTTAGAGGGGCCNTTTCAAATCACTCCAGCTACAGAGGNTCAACCGTGATAAGGTCAGTACTCGTATAAAAGAACAAATAGGGGAGATTAGGTGAAAAAGATTGTTGGTATTTGTTTATTGGCGGCGTTGTTAGTTCAGTCAGCCTTTGCGGCTCATCACAAACCCGGTGAAAGCACCAAGAAAACTCAGGTGGGTTACGATACGACTGAAGGAGTAAGAGCGCCGCTTTANGCTGGTTCTCTAGATACGGTAGAGGTTTGGATGCGCTATATGAAGGCGCACGATGATAATGATTTAAAGGCTATACGCGAGGCGAATGCCGACGACTTTAAGGCATGGGCNTCGGATGGAAGTGTCATTGAGAACACAGATGCCCAAATAGCGTTACTAACGGATTGGTTTGCTACATCGAATCCCAAGTGGATACANAAATATTCAATTGCAAATGAATTCACTGATCAGGAGGGGAAACTGCAACAGTGGGTGACAACCGGATGGGAGTTGACTGAGACGGTTGACGGCAAGGAAAGTAAGCGTCAAGAAATTTTTGATGTACTTATCGCCGACGGCAAGATAAAAACCATCTACATAGCCGCGAGACCAATCAACGAATCGGAATGAGTTCGACAGCTTGATTAGCGTTGCTGCGAGATAGACCGTCCCGTTTACTCTATAAAATGTACAGTGCTCTTGCGACGTTAACGCTGGCCTTTCATCTGCTTTTCATAGTGTTTTGTCTAATGGGAGGCCTTTTGTGTTTGCGTGACTTTAGGTGGGCGTATTTGCATGTCCCTGCCGTGATTTGGGGCGCGTTGACAGAGTTGCTGAGCATGGTGTGTCCGCTTACCTATTTGGAAAATTTTCTATTGAGTAAGGCAGGAGAGTCTGGTTATGAAGGTGATTTTATTGGNGAGTACCTGCTCTTCGTGATATACCCTNCTGNTCTAACGTGGCAAATTCAGATTTGGTTGGGATTGGGCTTGATCTGCNTTAACGTAATCATCTATAGCTGGGTATGGAGCAAAAGAAGNTCNGTAAAGAATGATGAGCTGNCATTTNATAATAANTCGTAAACNATTGATAAAAATAGAGTTTATGATTCAAATTTGTGCGCNATATCTAATTACTTAACCTTAAACAAGACCACCGAGGCCGGAGAAATCGACAAGCTGCGAATAACCTTNACTTTANCCGCTTTAGCCCTTGTNATCGNTTCACTGGGCGATAATTCGTTACTTCACTATNTGTCGCTCTTGCTGGGTGTGTTGCTAATCNTATTTGTAATTTTCAAGTGACGGACCTCAAGACCTGTTTGCTTTTGATTTTTGCTTTCGCTTTTTCGGAAAGTCATTCCGCAACGGGGGCTCTTGGCAAAGCGATTCACTATTCATTTGAAGCACCAATCCACATTGAGAGCACATACAAAGACGTTTGTTACGGTATAGAAGATGATGGAGTCGGTGCGATTTTGATTACGGATTGTGGAGGTTACTTGAATGTGATGATCGCTACGCTATCTTTTGGTCTTTTGAAGTCTAACCCAACTAAGAGAGATCCTTATNTCTCAGCAGCGAGAGCATATCTTGTCGCGAAGCGTTCGAAATGTTTTCTCCAATCTGTAGACGACTTAGGTGGTAGGATTTTTGAGATCAGTTACAAGTGCGAATTGCCTTAGATTTTTTTTGCATTGAGCCACTTTTTTGATTCTCGACAGGCATCAGTTGGTGGTGGCCTGATTCCGTATGCTCCTTAGTCAGTATAAAAAATCAATTTGTTACCAAAAGGATCCANCACAGACATATCTGACCCCCATGGTTGTTTCTGGATAGAGGGGTTGTAGTACTTATAATTTTTCTTTGTCAGACTTTGATGCAATTTAGTTAAGTNCTCTTCAAAAATTCGAACTGTTGAGCCTGGAGTTGCGTCTCCCACGTGTTCAGATAAATGAATCTCACAACCCTTACGAACGATGCCNATGTAAAGCGGCGTGTTCTCTTCATAACGGTGTTCAAACGTTACTTCGAAGCCAAGATAGTCCAAATAAAACTCTTGAGCTTTTGCTTCATCGAAAATTCTGAATATAGGTATCGAGTTGTTATTCATAAGCCAGAGTTTCTCATNNGACAGTGTNNTATGTGCCGTATNGAGGTTATTGTTTANCNGGTCAGCGTAAGGATTAAANCTACTTTGTCTTTCGCTCTGCCGAACATCAGCGAATAGATTGGTGTGGCAAGGTTTCTGCTGCCGTACTTCTCGTTCCACAATTCGAAGATCTGGTTCATTTTTTCTGCTGGCGCAGTTTCTAGTGTACTTATTTCCACTTTTAAGAATTCAAGAGTCTGATCGTTTCGGACCAAGCTGACCTTGGGTTCGTTTAAGAGGAACTCTGCTACATCTGGCTCCGCGTCGTAGAATATTTCAATGTTGTCGTTGACATCCAACAGCCAGACTCTAACTTGGTGTTCCTCACTCCCCGTATCTATTTTGAGCTCAGCGACCTCCCCGGTTTCCCAGATTGCTATGATGGAGCCGTAGGTGAGAA
>PBUF01000106.1 GCA_002727775.1 Gammaproteobacteria bacterium | reverse complement strand
AGAAGAAGCTGATCCTGGTGAGTCTGTCGTAGGAAATGCCTATGAAATTGAGGACGATTTGCCTGCAGATAGGAAGTTCCCAACCAATCTGAGGGAGTCTGCCGCTCGTTTTGAGCTGTCTTTATCGGCAAGACAGGTTTTTGGGGATGACTTCGTTGATCATTTTGTTTTGTCCAGAAAGCATGAGGCTAGTGAGTATGAGCGTTCGATCAACGATTGGCAGTTAGAACGCTATTTCGAGATTATCTGACCGAATGAAGATAGGGATTCTGATTACTGACGCGGTGCGCGAGGAACTCATCAGTGAACATGGAGATTATCCCGACATGTTCGAAGATCTCATGGCGGGTGTCGATCGAAGCATTGAATTTACTCGTTTTTATGTTCAGAGCAAAATCCCTCAATCTGTGGATTGCGATGGTTATTTGATAACTGGTAGCCGCCACAGTGTTTACGACGAGCTTCCCTGGATTGAGAGTCTTGTTAATTTTATCAAAGAAGTTCTGGCATCTAGACGGAAGATTATTGGCGTTTGTTTTGGTCATCAGTTGATGGCCCACTACTTCGGGGGACATGTCGAAAAATCGGCAAAAGGCTGGGCGGTAGGAGTGCACAAAAGTAACATAGTAGCGCGACAATCCTGGATGGACATGGCCGATTCCAGGCAGGACGTCTCTTTGTTGTCTAGCCATCAGGATCAAGTGATCCGCATGCCAGAAGAAGCAACCTTATACGCTACTAATGATTTTTGTCCGATAGCGGGCTTTGTNGTGGGCGATCAGGTGTTAACAATTCAAGGGCATCCCGAATTTGACAAGGAGTATGCNCGAGCATTGTTGCACCTGAGAAAAGATATTTTGGGAGAGTCGGTTTTTGAAGCTGGGCTGGCTTCTTTAGAAAGGCCNACTGACCAGCAGGTATTGGCNGGTTGGTTTATGAATTTTTTTCAAGGTCCCTCAGAAGATTGTCGATCAAATAAAAGATTAGGACGATATATTTATAAAGCGGAAAAAGTCGTCCAGGAAGAAGGGCGCGTCTATGAGTTGATTCGGAAAGCGTCTGAAAAAATAGAGAAACTTGGCAGGAAAACTTTCGGCGACACATGGGACGAAATGCTGCTTGTTGTTGAAATGGTTAAGTGCTGGTCGCAAGGAGATTATCAGGATATTTCAAAGAAGAGCGTCATCATGGTAGTAGCAGCGATAATCTATTTCGTCGCTCCCCTCGATGCTGTTCCTGATTTTTTGTTCGGTTGGGGGTATTTGGATGACCTGGCGGTATTGCGCCTGGTATTTAATCAATTAAAAGTTGAAATCGAAAAATTCAAACAGTGGAAGCAGCAAAATTGAGACGAGTATTGGTGTTGGCGTTGGTGTTGCTCGTTTTGAATTTCTTCAATGCNTGTAGCATCAAGCCGATCTACAACAACTTGGATAGATTGATTGTTTGGCAAGTGGGTGACTATCTTGATNTAAATCGAGATCAAAAGGCTTCNCTTAGGACTGATTTGGCAGTTCTCTTGAAGTGGCATAGGGAGTCTCATTTGATTCTTTACGCTGACTGGCTTGCAGAGCTGCCGAACCAATATAGTGATGGGGTGTCCGCTCNGATGATTGAAGACCTTTTTGATCAAATGCTAGTTTGGGGTGAGGAAATCGAGAANCAGGCAATGCCATTAATGACAGATGTGCTGGTCTCTTTGAACGNGNGTCAAATCGATCACCTAGAGTCGGANTTTCGGGGAGCAAACGAGGAATGGGTGGATGTAGAGCGCGGAGAATCCTTGGAAGACTATCAAAGAGGTTGGTCAGAAGAGATTGAAGATGCCATTGAGCGCTTTACGGGTAGACTGAATGCGGAACAGTTAGANTATTTGAAAAGGAAATCAGTTATGTACCAACCNGAGCGTGTGCTTTGGGGAGAGTATCGCGAGAGATGGCAACGAGATTTTTTCGTTCTTCTTAGATCAAATAAAAGTGCTGATTTCGCTAATCGGTTTGAGACGTTAATGAAGAGCCGTGAGGATTATTACGGGGCGGAATTTAGTAAGGTTTTTGAGTCAAACCTCGACTTGAACCGCGAGGTCGCAGCTTACCTTTTGTCAAACCTGACTGAAAAACAGACCAATAAATTTAACAAGACATTATCTGATCTGAGTAAATCTTTTAGGGAGCTGGCTAACGGCTAATAGATCAGGTCCCGAACTTTTGTTCGATACGTTACATTANACGAAATGTGACTTTGCCTATGAAGGATTGTTTGAAATGCAAATAGACCTTGCAACAGCTTGGGAGGAGGTGACCGATCTTTTCCCGAATAGAAATGCTATCAACTGCGATGGTATAGCTTTAAATTGGCGAGAATTCGAGAGTAGAGCTAGCCAGCTAGCAACCTTATTGACTACAAACGGCTTGGGCAAAAACTCCAAAGTAGGGTTGTACTTACACAACTGTAATGAGTATGTGGAAGCAAGCTTCGCAGCCTTTAAAATAGAGGCTTCTCCGGTCAATCTAAGTTATCGCTACAAGGCAGATGACTTGGTGTACCTGCTGGACAACGCCGATGTAGAAGCGATTTTCTTTCAATCNTGCTACGCGATGCGCATATGGGAAATTCGAGACCGGCTTCCTAAAATTAAACTGTTTGTACAGGTAGATGATGGAACCGAGGGTCTTCTCAAAGGAGCGATGGACTATGAACGGGCGCTTCGGTCATTAGACCCCGCAGTCAGAATACAAAGAGACCTTTCCAGTGACTACCTTTTTTATACTGCAGGGACGACAGGTTTGCCTAAAGGGGTAGTCCATGAAATAGGAGCGTTTTCTAGCTACTTTATTGTGCAGTTATCTTTTAGATACGGGCTAGGACCCCCAACTCAGATCGAAGAGTATCGTGAGTTATTGACAGAAATTAATGGATCAGTAGTNNCTTTGCCTGCGTGTCCCTTGATGCACGAGNCCGGTNGTTGGCTNGGGTGTTTTTTACCGATGNTGAGCGGCGGTAGCATCGTTATGAGCTCGAGCCGTGGGTTTAATCCCGATGTTTGTTTGAATTTAGTCGAACAATATCGTGTGACGGATCTGGTTTTCGCTGGTGATGCTTTTGCAAAACCTATTCTTCAGTCTCTGGATTTTGCATCGAAACGAGATGATCCTTACGATTTGAGTAGTCTAAATCAAATCCTTTCGAGCGGTGTGACTTGGAGCCCAAAGGTGAAGCGCTCTCTGTTGAATTATTGTGATGCAACCGCGACTGACAAAGTAATGGCAGTTGAAGGAGTCCTAGGTATTTCAGCTAGTAGACGAGAGGCNCCAGACCCTGATGNCAGGCCATCAAGATTTGATTTGGTAGAGGGTGCTTTATTCCTATCTGAGAGCGGTGAAGTCTTGGGTCCAAATGAGGAGGGAGTAGGGCGAGTTGCGACTAACGCTTTGGTGCCCAGTGGGTATTGGAAGGACCAAGAAAAATCTGTGGCTACTTTTCTGGAGATTGATGGAGTTCGCTACTCAGCATTTGGTGAGTATGTGTCAGTTAACGCTGACGGGAGTTTTGTTCTCTTGGGCCGGGACGAAGTGAGTATCAACACCGCTGATGGCAAGATTTTTCCAGGAGAGATAGAAGAATTCATAAAACAATACAAAGGAGTTGCTGATTGTATGGTTGTCGGAGCATCTGATGGTGAGGATGTTGAAAAAATTGTTGCCCTGATTTCCTCTGAAGACGAATCGGGTATTGATGGATCTGCAATTAAAGAGTTCGTGCAGGGCCAGTTAGCTGACAGTAAAGTGCCGGACATAGTGCTAAAAGTAGTTGAGATTCGTAGGAGTCCAACTGGAAATGGAGACTACAGATGGGGCAAAGTAACGGCCAATAAGCAAATCCAAATATAGTACGATTTAGCTATCAGCGTGGGGTTTGAGTTTAGAAGTCGGGTCAGAGCGAGCCTGGATTTGATATGCGCTTCTGGCAATGGCAACTTAATGAGCGCTGCCGGCTTCTTTTCTGCGGGATAAAGCGCCCCCGGCCTTAATAAAAAATGGCCCTACACATGCCAAGAGCATAATCCCCGCAAGAACCAAGAAAGCCAACTGATAAGAACCTGTAATGTCTTTAATGTAGCCGGCCATTGGGGATGCTGCGAGGACGATAGGAGCTTCGACATACTTAAGGACTCCTGATGCCGTAGCGTAGGTGTTGCTTCCAAGCGACGTAGATAGGCTAAAGGTTCGAAGCGGTGACATCCCTGAATAGCCGAAGCCATATAGAGAGGCGGCTAATAATGCGACTTTAAAGTCATAAGCTTGAGAAAAAAGCAAAAGACCGACTACCTGGCTGATTAAAGCCAACCAAATCGTGATTCGGCTTCCCGCATAATCTGACAACCATCCTATGATGGGTTTACCGACTGCAGAGAATAAAGCGGTTACCGAAAGCACCATCGCCGCGTTTAAACCCATGTCTTTAATATGNCTGAACATGTGCAGCATGGTCGCGTTGAANACNGCTGACATNGANCCGAATATGAGTCCGATACTCCAGAATGCAGGACTTCTCANCATTTGCTTTACAGACCAAGGCGCGTTATCTGCTTCATCGTTGAAGTTTGCTTCTTGATCCGTGAGATTTTGGACGTAGGAAAGACCGTCTCTGACTTCTCCTATTTCCTCCGGTTTGTCTTTCATGAGAAAGAAGACCACAGGGAATAAGGTGATGGCTGTTGAAACTGCAAAAATGCCGTAGGTCGTCTGCCAGCCGAAATTTTCGATTAGTTCGGGTACAAACTGTGGCATGACGATCCCGGATAACGAAGCGCCAAGGACTCCAAGTGCTATTGCGCGNCCTCGCCAGTGGTCGAACCAGTTAATAATGCTACGATGCCAGGCAAGCCCGCCCATACACGCCATACCCAGTCCCATTCCGACGGTAGTTACTAAATAGAACTGAAGAATGGTTTCTACCTGGGAGAGGAGTAAGTAGGAGCAGGTTACGATTGCCACGCCGCACATCAAGACTCTTTTGGGAGATGATCGGTCCAATAGACGACCGATAAAAGGAGCCATCAGGGTGCCCATGACAAAAGCCGATGAAAAAGCAAAAGAGATTTCGGTCCGGTCGCCGTTTGCTATCGCGATGGAGAGATCGTCTAGGAAAATGCCNCTAGAGTAAGAATAAAACCCGGTACCTAGAAATCCTAGAGTTGCGCTGACCGCAACGATGACCCAACCGTAAAAAAATGTTGTCTTGATGTCCTCGTCCCCGCCTGTCAGTTTCACTGGACTCTGAGACCGAAACCGAATGGATCTGTTTGGCCTTGCCGAAAGATAATACACTACTGTTGCTGTATTTTTTGGAAAGGGAATGATCAACCTATATACCTCCTCGACTCCGAATGGCCATAAAGCTTCTGTTACGTTAGAAGAACTAGGCCTGCCCTACGAGACCTTTGCCATGGACTTGGGAAATGAAGATCAAAAAAAAGATTGGTATCTGAATATCTGTCCCAACGGAAGGATCCCCGCGATTGTTGATAAGGAAGAAAATGATCTGGCTATATTTGAGAGTGGCGCAATCATGATCTACCTAGCTGAAAAGGCCGATAAATTGTTGCCGAATGAACGGGTGGGANGAGCGGAGGTTCTGCAGTGGCTGATGTTTCAGATGGGAGGGGTGGGCCCCATGATGGGGCAGGCAAACGTATTTTTTCGATATTTTCCTGAAAAAATTCAGCCTGCGATCGATCGTTATCAGAATGAATGCCGTCGGTTGTTTGAGGTGTTGGATCGACAGCTTGCCAATAGTGAGTGGCTCGCTAAAGATTATTCAATTGCTGACATTGCTAATTGGTGCTGGGTTAGGAGTTACACCTGGTCAGGGATCGAAGTGAGCGACTTAATACACCTAAAGCGATGGCGAGACGCGATAAGAGAAAGGCCAGCCAGCCAGCGAGGAATTGCGGTTCCCAATAGGGTTGGAACCGTATTGGCCGATGAGTCTGCGACTAAAGAGTTTGCTGAGAATGCTCAGAGGACCGTACAAACCTGAAATTGAACTGTCTCAAGTGCGAGAAAGCTTATCCCTACCAAGAATTAATTAATATAGACTACCGTCCACTTGTTTTTGGAGTACTAAGAATGGCAATGCAACACACCCCCCTATTAATGGCTAACATTCTCGACCGGGGAGCTAAAGTGGCTCCGAACGAGGAGATTGTAACTGCGACAGCTGACGGTGTGAGAAAGCAATCTTATCTGGAGACGAGGAATCGCTCGCACCAACTAGCCCATGCTTTGAGAGATAGTGGTATAGAAGTAGGCGATCGGATAGGTACCTTTATGTGGAATGGCTCCAGGCATTTGGAGGCATATCATGCTTGTGCTGGGATGGGAGCCGTCTTACACACGCTGAATATCCGATTATCTGACAGGGACTTGGAATACATCATCGGACACGCTCAGGACAAGGCGATTATTGTCGATGCGGATGCCTTACCCCTTTTAGAGCAGTTGAAGGGCAGAATGCCAAGCGTGGAAAGGATTATTGTTGCCACTGAGGAGGGTTTTGAGGGTTGGGACACCGGACTGCCTTCCCCTGTTGATTACGAAGAATTTATTTCTGGAAAATCGACTGAGTATGATTGGCCGGTCTTGGACGAGAACTCGCCGCTTGGGTTGTGTTACACCAGCGGTACCACTGGCAATCCGAAAGGAGTGGAATATGAGCACCGCTCGCAGTATTTGCACACGATGGCCATGTGTATGACAGACTCGATGGGTCTATCAGCTACTGATACCGTTTGCGGAATCGTCCCAATGTTTCATGCCATGGGTTGGGGGATCCCCTGGGCAGCTCTGATGTTGGGTTGCAAGCAAGTGCTACCTCATAGGTTTATGGACCCAGCAAGACTTCTTCAGCTAATGGTGGATGAAGGTGTTACTTTATCAGCGGGTGTGCCCACTATCTGGCAGGGAGTTAAAGGCCTCTATGAAACTAATCCGGGTGCATATGATTTGTCGAATTTGTCCAGATTAACCTGTGGCGGTAGTGCGCCCCCGCCCTCTTTAATACGCTGGTATTGGGATCAGCTGGGCGTCGAGATGATTCAGGGGTGGGGCATGACCGAAACCTCTCCGCTTGCAACGCTGTCGAGGAAGGTGATGAAACGCTCTCAATTAGGATTAGACGAAGATCAATTGTTTGAAAATGTTGCAAAAGCAGGACAACTGATGCCGGGATTAGAGCTTGATATCTTTGACGAGAATTTTGAAAAGGTACCTCACGATGGGGAAACGGTTGGCGAAATATTGATTCGTGGGCCGTGGATTTGCTCCGAGTACTACAATGACCCGCAACCCGAAAAATTTCACGATGGATGGTTAATAACAGGGGATGTCGGAAAAATTGATCCAGAGGAGTATTTGATCATAAGTGATCGTTCCAAGGATCTTGTTAAAACAGGTGGTGAATGGATTTCTTCAGTTGACCTGGAAAATCATATTGTCTCTTTGAACGGTGTGGCTCAGGCGTGCGTTGTCGCTCAACCTCACCCCAAATGGGATGAGAGGCCAGTAGCCCTGATTGTCTTGGAAGCTGGGAAAGAGGTATCAAAAGAAGAAGTTATTACTCACTGCTCAAAGGCTTTTGCGAAGTGGCAGTTACCTGATGATGTGCTGTATATCGATGAAATTCCGCTTACATCAACTGGTAAGATGGATAAGAAAATTGTTAGGGCGGACCTGGATGCTAAAGGTTATGTGCTACCTGATCTGCAACAAAATGCCTGATTGGATCGACCGATAGAACAACAATAATGGTTCAAGTTTCTTAAAAAACAGTATTGAGGTGAATGTGGAATTTGATAATAGGATTACTCGCTTATTAGGAGTGGAGGTCCCCGTGGTACAAGCGCCAATGGGGTGGATTGCTCGGTCACAGTTAGCGTCGGCCGTTTCTAACGCGGGCGCTCTTGGAATTATTGAGACGTCTTCAGGAGAACTGGACAATATTCGTGAAGAAATCATTAAGATGCGGGGTCTTACTGATAAACCCTTTGGCGTAAACATCGCTCAGGCCTTTGTCCGCGATCCGAACATTGTTCAATTCGTCATTGATCAAGGTGTAAAGTTTGTGACGACGTCTGCGGGAAATCCGGAGCGGTTCACTGATGAGCTGAAAAGTGCAGGCTTGACGGTTTTCCATGTGGTGCCAAGTCTTAGCGCGGCATTGAAGGCAGTTGAGTGTGGCGTAGACGGGCTTGTTGTAGAGGGCGGAGAAGGCGGTGGCTTCAAAAATCCGCGTGATGTTTCAACTATGGTATTGCTTCCCTTGGTTCGATCTCAGGTCGATGTTCCGATCATCGCTGCGGGAGGGTTTATTGATGGAGCAACGATGGCGGCGGCTTTTGCGCTGGGGGCCGAGGCGGTGCAAATGGGAACTCGGATGGTGTCCTCCCTAGAATCTCCGGTCCACGACAATTGGAAGAATTCGATAGTAGACGCGGCTGAAACGGATACGGTGTTTCTCAATAGAGCTCACTCTCCTGCTCTGAGAGCGTTGAGAACAGAAAAAACAAGCCGTTTGGAGTTCGAAACTGAAACGAACGCGATGACCGAATTTGGTACGGCATTGGACCTTTATTTTGGTGGAGACATGGAAGCGAGCATCGCATTAACTGGTCAGGTTTGCGGGAGAATAGACTCCGTGAGGCCNGTAGCGGAAATAATNGCGGAGGTACGGCACGAGTTCTTCCAGGTCATCGGAGAACTTTCAGAACAGTATCGTTAACTTCGATTAAATCCCAGGGCTCGGCCCATGACGTGATCGTTGATCTTGTTGTTTTCGTACACCAGGTTCCCGTTGACCCAGGTATGGGAAATCTGGTGAGAGAAGCTGTGTCCCTCAAAAGGACTCCAAGCGCACTTACTAAGAACCTCTTGTAATCCTGTCCCATCATTATTCTTAACTAGTGTAAGATCAGCAAAGTANCCTTCCCTAATAAATCCGCGCTCGGCAACTTGGAAAAGGACAGCAGGCGCATGCGAAGTCTTTTGTACGATTTTTTCNACTGACATAGATCCATTTGTATACCAGTCGAATAGAGAAACAAGTGCATGTTGCACCAGTGGCAGGCCTGCCGGTGCTTGCAAATAGGGACGAGACTTTTCTTCGCTTGTGTGAGGGGCGTGATCGGTTGCTATCACGTCGATGACGTCAGTTAACACTGCATTTTTTAAACTCTCTCTGTCAGTTGTCTTCTTTATAGCGGGATTGCACTTAATCAGCGCGCCTTTTTCAGCGTAATCAGACTCAGAAAAAAACAGATGGTGTACGCACGCTTCTGCAGTAATCTGTTTCTTTTCTAGCGGACCTTGCTCAAACAACTCCAGCTCTTTTTCTGTAGTCAAATGTAATACATGCAATTTGGTGCCATATTTTTTTGCGAGGGAAACAGCTAACGAGCTTGATTTATAGCATGCCTCTTCCGATCGTATGTTCGGGTGTTCGCTGAACGGAATAGCCTCACCCCATTTTTTTTCTGCCGCGCTCTCGGCGGCTAAAATAGTCGGAGTATCCTCGCAGTGTGTCGCGACCAGAAGCGATGTCGAGGAGAAAATTCCTTCTAGAGTCTTTTGGTCATCGACCAGCATGTCGCCTGTGCTGGCTCCCATGAAGATTTTAACACCGCAGGTCAGCTGTGGGTCGACAGATTTGATGTTCTCCAGGTTGTCATTGGTAGCGCCCAAGTAAAAAGCGTAATTGGCAAGGGACTTANCAGAGGCTCTGTCCCGCTTATCTATGAGCTTTTCCTCGCTAATCGTCAACGGATTGCAATTTGGCATCTCCATATAACTCGTGATCCCGCCAGCAACGGCAGCCCGCGATTCAGTTGCGATTTCTGCCTTGTGTTCAAAGCCGGGCTCACGAAAATGTACCTGATCGTCAATCATACCGGGTATTAGAAAACCGCCCTCAGCGTCGATGATGACTTCTCCATCCGAGGGAGGGGTGTTTATTCCCTCGATACGATCTCCGTNAATAACAAGGTCTCCTTCAATGATGGAACCNTCGTTGACGATTTTTGCGTTTGTAATTCTTTGCTTCATAGTTTTATTTTTATTTGAGCTTCGAGTTCTACAGGGACTCCGAAGGGGAGTTCCGCCATACCTACAGCCGATCGCGTATGCGAGCCAACCTCCGGACCAAATACTTCCAGTATTAGGTCTGATGCACCGTTTATCACTGGCGGAATCGCATTAAATCCTGGAGCCACGTTGACCATGCCAAAGAGATGTAACCAGGAAGCTACTCTATCGAGTCCGCCAAGAGTTTGCTTNATGGTCGCTAATAGTCCGAGAGCCGCTTGTCTTGCTATTTGATAGGCTTCTTCAGGACCAACCTCGTCGCCTACTTTGCCCAGGGGTTTTGCAACGTTGCCGTTCTGGTCTGTTGGTACGTGCCCAGCTAGAAACATAGTAGTACCGTCAATTTTTGCGAGTTGAAACGGTAGTTTTGCTGTATTCATTGGACTTGGAAGGTCTATAGATAACTCAATCAGCCGATCATCAATACTCATGTTGCGCTTCCGAAATGTTATTTGGCCTTAAGGCAATGCTCTCGATCATTTAGGTTCTCGCGAGTAGCCTCGTTCGGTTATGATAACGTCATTTTACCCATCGAGTCAGTACTGGTTATAGAGTTATCAGATGAGGCGGCGATCTAAGCGAGGAAGGTCAGAGTTATGTTTAGAAGATTGAAAGACTGCCACAACACGAATGATTTTAGACTATTAGCGAAGCAGAGACTCCCTTCACCGATTTATCATTACATAGATGGAGCGGCAGATGACGAAGTCACNCTTCAACAGAACACGGAAGCTTACGAACGTTGTGACTTGGTTCCAAATGTTCTGAGGGGCGTGGAAGAGATTGATATGAGTCTGACTTTGATGGGCAAGAAGATTTCGATGCCTTTATTTTTCTCACCAACTGCCCTGCAGAGGCTATTTCATTATCAGGGCGAAAGAGCAGTGGGCAAAGTAGCGGAAGAGTTTGGAACGTTTTTTGGTATTTCTTCCTTGGCTACCGTAAGTATTGAAGAGATCGCAGCGAATTATCAATGCCCAAAGATTTTTCAACTATACGTACACAAGGATCAAGGATTGAACAACAGCATGATCGAAAAGTGTAAGGAGCATGATTTTGATGCGATTACGCTAACGGTCGACACCATAGTAGGNGGAAACAGGGAGAGAGATTTAAGAACGGGATTCACATCGCCTCCCAAACTAACACCTTCGAGTTTTCTTAGTTTTGCCACGCATCCAAAGTGGGCATTGAATTATCTCTTTCGCGAGAAATTTGAGTTACCCCAGCTACAGGATTTTGTGGATCAGGGAACCAACATCACTGTCTCAGTCGGAGATTACTTCAGCACGATGCTTGATCAGAGCATGAACTGGAAAACGGTAGAGGACATAAACAATAAGTGGGGAAAGCACCTTTGCTTAAAAGGAATTATGTCCGTAGCAGATGCAAAGCGGGCGGTCGATGTGGGTGCAACTGCTATCGCGGTGTCCAATCACGGAGGNAGGCAGTTGGATGGTTCTCGAGCTCCNTTTGATCAGCTNGCNGAGATTGTTGATGCGGTGGGCGACAAGGTTGATGTGATTTGTGATGGCGGGATACGTCGGGGTACCCATGTGTTAAAGGCCCTTTCCCTGGGAGCGAAGGCTTGTTCAGGAGGTAGAATGTATCTATACGCGCTGGCCGCTGCAGGTGAGGAGGGTGTGTCTCGAGCGATGGGCTTAATGCGAGAGGAATTGATTCGTGGTATGAAGTTGATGGGGTGTAGGTCTCTGGAAGAGTTAGGAAGGCATAACTTAAGATTCAGGTAGGAATCTGGCCAATATAAAAAATTTGAAACTGTCCAAGCTTTCATAAGAAACAGGAAATTTTTCGATTTTCAGAGAGAAGTTTAGATCGATAGGCTAGTTGGTTTAGCAAGGGGGAAAGTGTAATGAGTGCTAATGAAGAATCGGCGTCGGCTAGGGATTTTGGATTCCTGTTATTTCTAACGCTACTGAATGTGATGAATTTTGTTGATCGCCAGTTGCTTGCGAGTTTTGGTAATTGGATTAAGCCGGATCTGCAGCTCTCTAATACTGAATTTGGGATCTTGACGGGACTCGCTTTCCTTTTGTTTTACTCAGTCGGCGGCCTTTTTATGGGCGCTCTTGCGGATAAATATAATAGAACGCGTTTAATTGCGATTGGTCTAGCGTTTTGGAGCATCCTGACTGCTTTGTCGGGTGCTGCAAGAGGTTTTGTGAGCATGCTGATTCCAAGAATGCTGATAGGAGTCGGGGAGTCCATGATGACTCCCACAGCAATGTCGTTGTTGTCAGACCGGTTCCCTGCTCGCCAGCTAGGCTTTGCCTCTGGCTTTTACTACATGGGGGTCCCCGTGGGCGTCGCGGCCAGTTTGTTTGTCGTCGCCTACTTGGAGCCCTTGCTAGGTTGGAGGGGTTGTTTCTATCTGTTAGGCGGTATTGGTGTCTTTTTGGCTCTGATCATTGTTGTGTTTTTGAAAGAACCCAAAAGAAAACAAATCGTTGAAACGTCGACCGAAGAGACGCGCGTAAGTTTCAAAGAAATACTGTTCACGCTGGTTAACGCATTGAAAAATTCGCCCGCTCTGCTTATGACTATAGGCGGAGGAGTTGCGTTTCACTTTATTTTAGGCGCAGCTACTTTTGAGCAATTGTGGTTTGTTGAAGAACGAGGTTTCGATCGTAGTGAGATAGCCGAGATCACTGGTTGGATCGGTATTGTAGGTGGTGTGTTAGGTAATCTTTTCGGTGGTATAGGTGGGGATAAATTTTTAGCCAAAACCGGTATGGGCCGGCCGATGTTCTTGTTCTGGATAATGCTTATTTTTGCGCCTTTAAATGTTTACTTCAGGGTGGTGGATCCAACTTCGTTTTGGTTCTTCGCTGGGCTCTTTGTCGGCTTTTTTCAGCTTGGGTGTTTTTATGGCCCTACTTTCTCGACTGTTCAAGAGTTGGTTCCGCCCACCATTAGAGGAACAGTAGTGGGTTTTTACATCGTAGCCTTAAACCTGATTGGCGTTGTAGTTGGGGTTACCGCGGGTGGCTGGATAATTGATGCGTTACAGGCCCAGGGAAGCGATAGTGCCTACACAGATACGTTACTGGGCTTTACCTTGATCTCATTATCAGCCATTCCCTTGTTCTTTTTTGCAGGATTGCGCTATGAACGTGATAAGAAAGCGCTCTACGAGAGTTTTGACGAGGCGTAGACGTGGACCTTGGTAGCGCTTTCTTTTGAGGGGTGAATAATCCAGAGCTTACGTTTGCCTAATCCTGATTAACCGGTCCGATATCGATAGGTCTTCCTGAGTTTCTCTGCCTCCTTTGGTTTGCCTGTTTTTTCAAACACATTGGCGAGCTGAAGCCAGGCTCTTCTCTGGGTTTCTTTATCCTGCTTCGAAAGAACGATAGCCTTCCGAGCGTATTGCTCTGCGAGTTCAAAATTCTTGTTATTGAGGTAGCCTTGGCTGAGTCTTATCCATAGATTGGGATCTCTGGGCGATANTCTGATCGCTCTCTCCAGCAGGACTATCGCCNTAGANTAGTCTTCAAGTTTCGTCGAGTCATTGGCGTTACTAAGCAGGCTGGATTCAGCGGTTACAGGCTTTTCAGCTTCGGCTGGAGACGAGTCTGTTTGCCCTGACGCTTGCTCCATTACTGGTAGTTCATTTGCATCAGTTTGANCAGATGGAGTGCTAGCACAGCCTGCGTAGATCAAGCTGAGAAGGACAATACAAAAGGAGTTGCGGGATAGGGGATTCTTCATTCTCTATATCGGGTTCGGTAGCGTCTTTGTTTGATACCACAGCCAGCCTTGACCGGTAAAGTGGTCTTTTGCGCGATGGGTATTGTTACGGTATTGGCACAATTGGGTCGNGCTACTAACCCCGTCAGGAATTCGATCTCTACCANGTGCTCTTCGCTTAGATGCTGGAGCGGCTCTATGCCCTGCTGGCGTATAAGGTTNTTCCAGATTTTCAGGGCGCCACTCGAGCCTGTTAATCCGGTTGTCTGATTATCGTCTCTGCCGACCCAAATGACCCAGGAATGGGCGTTGTCAAAACCTGCAAACCAGCTGTCTCGATTATCGTTTGATGTGCCGGTCTTTCCGGCGATNCCGAGCTTTGAGTATGGCGAATTTCTGCCTGTACCATGCGTCATCACCGCCTCCAAGCCGCGATTNATGGCATTGACTGCGTCAAACTCGATACTGTTTTTGATGTTGAAAGGGCGCTGGTCAATTAATTGATTGGAAGAATCCANGGCTGCGATTACTGCCTTTGGAGGCGTTTGAAANCCCCCACTTGCAAAATTGTTATACAACTCCAGCGCTTCTATTGGAGCTAATGCCTCTGCACCTAGTAGGAACGAGTGATATTTATTTTTAGCAGGTTTGTTCATGAGTTCAGAGTAGCGTTGTTGTATTTTGATTAAACCGATTTCCTCTCCCAGGCGAACAGTTGCAAGATTTAANGATTGGCCCANAGCCCTCACCAGGGGTAACTCGCCGCGGTATTCGCCATCGAAATTTTTTGGAGACCAGGGCTCTCCGAACCTTGGAGTTATCGTGATCGGAGAATCTTCAATTACCGACGCCAGGTGCATGCCTGATTCGATAGCAGAGAGAAACACCACGGGTTTAATTAGGGAGCCGATAGGACGAAAGGCGTTAATTGCTCTGTTGAAGCCATCGACTTTNGCATCTCTTCCTCCAACCATGGCGAGAATTTCGCCNGTTTGACTNTCTGCTATTATTGCTGCTGATTCGAGGGATCCTTGAGGGATGTCTCGTTGTTTTTCGATGTCATTAAGTGTCTGGCTGACNGCTTCNTGGAGGGTCTCTTGCGANCGNGTTTTCAGCGTGGTGAATATTCTTAACCCGATNGAGTTTAAGTCTTTTGGCCCGTAATCGCTCGCAAGCTCTTGTCTTACCTGGTCAAGAAAGGCTGGATAATAACTGGCAATGCCACTGGAAGAACGAGNAACGCCGAGATTGCGGTTCAAGGAAGAGTCAAGTTGTTGCTTCGTGATCAACCCTTCTTCGTGGAATCGCTCGAGAATGAAGTCGCGTCGTTTTAAAGCTCGTTCTGGATGACGAAAGGGGTTGTAGTACGACGGGCCTCTTATGATTGATATTAATGTGGCAATTTCGCTTGGGTTGAGTTCTACAATCGGCTTATTGAAATAATAGTATGAGCCTAAGCCAAAACCGTGTATCGCCCTTGACCCATTTTGTCCGAGAAAGATCTCGTTGATGTAAGCGGTGAGGAGATCAGTTTTCGAAAATCTGGCCTCAAGAATAAGCGCCATGGCGACTTCCTTCAGTTTCCTTTCCAAAGTCTGACGATTGGTCAAGTAGTAACTTTTGACGAGCTGCTGGGTGAGTGTGCTTCCTCCTTGACGAACTTCACCTGATTGAAGATTAACCAGGAATGCTCGAAATATGCCTCGGAGGCTTATGCCTTGATGCGTATCGAATTCTTTGTCTTCTATCGATTTGAGGCCCTCGGAAAGCAGTTTGGGCACTTGCTCCGGAGATAAAATAATACGGTCTTCTCCATGCGAAGGGAAAAAACTGCCTATTGTCGCCGGCTCTAACCTGATCAGAGGAATGCTTCGACCTTCTGAGTAGATGTTTTGTAATTGATCCCCGCTAAAAGATACCCTTATCTTCTTCGAACTACGCGCTTCGTCGATAAAGTTGAAGGCCCTCACATGAATTTCCAATCCCAAGTCAATTGATCTGAACGTGCCTGGTCCTTGTAGGCGATCAACTGGACGATATCCCAAGCGTTTAAGAATTGTCATGAGTTCCGATTTACTAAGGCTTAAATTTGGATGAAGCTCGAGGGGCTGTGCGTAAATCTGGGCAGGCACCGACCATTTGCGTCCTTCGAAAGTAGAGGTGATTGTTCTATCTAGGAATATCGCGTAACCGCTCGCTAATAGGAAAGTAAAAAGGCTTAACCATCCGACGACTTTGAAGGTCAATCGGAGAGCTAAAGCTTTGAAAGTGGTTTTCCGGAGTTTAGATTTTCTCTTCAATGTTTTGCTCAGAGGTTGGGGTCACAGTCTCAGAATGTGTTGTGTTAAGCAACAGAACTGTATTGTAGTGAATGACGAAGGGGATTCTACTTTTGACTTCACTTTCGGTTTTCTTCGAATGCTTTTGCTGGACAATATTTGCATGATACGGGTAAAGTATTTGCACCTAAGGGGCGGCGAAAGCCTGAGATATGGTCCACAAAATCGGAGCATAGACCCTCTGAACCTGAACTAGTTAATACTGGCGTAGGGATAGGCTTACGGCTCCTAGGTTCTTTATATAGGAGCGCAGATGTTGAAAAATTCCCTACGAGTTATTGTATTAATGGCCTTGTGCCATCCTGGTTGGTCAGAAGACCGTATTGAAGAGATAGTCGTGCGCGGCGAATTGCGCCCAGTGTCGGTTAGCGATCTGTCTTCTAGTGTTCGACTGATAACCCCGGAAGATTCGGTCGCGAAGGTAAATCACCTCGAAGAGGTGATAAGCAAGGCAGCAAACGTGAACTATGCCTCTGGCTCCTCTCGTGCACGTTACTATCAGATTAGAGGAATTGGTGAGCGCGGCCAGTTTATCGAGCCGATTAACCCGTCAGTGGGCCTCTTATACGACGGCGTCGACCTCAGTGGCGTCGGGACTGTCGCGAACCTTTTTGATGTAGAGCAAGTTGAAATTCTCAGAGGACCACAAGGAACCGTATATGGAAGTAATTCGCTCGCCGGCGCCATCAATATAGTCAGCTACGATCCAACTGAAGAGCTAAGCGGCTTTGTAGAGGCGGAAGCCGGTGACTATGGTTCTCGTGGACTTGGGTTTGTTTTGTCTGGGCCAGTGACACCCGAGTCTGGACTGAGATTAAGTGCAAAACACTACCAACAGGATGGATTCATTAAAAATAGCTATTTGGGAGTCGAAGACACTAACTCAAAGGACGAAAAAAGCATTCGACTCAAATACGTACTTCTTCGAGACGACAGCACTTACCGCTTTAGCCTGGGCAGACTGGAAGTTGATAATGGTTACGATGCGTTTTCACTTGATAATGATCGATTCACGCGTTCCGACGAGCCGGGCGAAGATGACCAACAAACCACGTTCTTTTCACTTTCAATGGACAGACAAATAGGCGAATCGGTAGCGGCAGAAATTTCTGGCGGCTGGGCGGACAGCAATATTACTTATGGTTATGACGAGGACTGGACGTTTAAGGGTTTTGATCCTTGGGAATATAGTTCCACAGATTCTTATCAACGCGGCGTCGATTCAATCACTTATCAAATTCGTCTGAGATCAGAGAATAAAGATTACAAGGATAGCGAATCGGTTGATTGGGTGGTTGGGGTTTACGGTTATCATCACGATCTTGATCTTGTTAGAAGCTACACGTATTTAGATGGAGACTTTAATAGTAGTTTTGGGTTGGATCGTTATGCTGTTTTTGGAGAGATAACGAAGGATCTGTCTGCTGACTGGCGCATTCGGGCGGGTTTGCGAGGAGAGCAAGTAGAGATGGAGTATCGGGATTCCACCGACTTGTATTACGACCCGGACGAACTGGTAAGTGGGGGTCGAATTCTTTTAGAGAAAAGTTTCGAATCGGGCCGACTGTTTTACGTTGGCGTTCGTCGAGGCTATAAGTCAGGAGGATTCAATACGGATGGAACTATTGACCAAGATTTAAGGTTNTACGACGAAGAATCTCTTTGGAATTTTGAAGTTGGATATAAGGGTGAATTTTTGGATGATCGTCTGGAACTGCGAACTGCGCTCTTTCGGATGAAAAGGGATGACATTCAAATTTCAACTTCGATCGTACGGGAAAGAAATGATGGTTCCTCTGAGTTTGTGGCATACACAGGAAATGCGGCGGAAGGTTTTAACCAGGGTCTAGAGATTGATATGAGGGTGCTCTTATCCGAAGCGCTGTCGGTCGAATTTGGCTTGGGTATTCTGGATACCGAGTTTTCGTCCTATCAGAACGCTACTGGTGATGCGTTGTCAGGTCGAGATCAGGCACATGCCCCGAATTATCAGTTTTTCGTGGGTGCAGATTATTCCTTCCACTCAAATTGGACCGTGCAACTGGAAATTGAAGGCAAAGACTCCTTCTATTTTTCTGATGGGCACAATTCTAGATCACAAAAGTATGAGTTGGTTAACCTTGGGTTATTGTTTCAAAATGATCGATGGGAGGCTAAAGCTTGGCTAAGGAATGCGACCGATAAAGAATATTCTGTTCGCGGCTATTATTTTGGCAATGATCCNAGAGATTACTATGAGTCTCGGTTATGGACTCAGTTAGGATATCCTCGGCATTTTGGTGTTAGCGTTAGGGCAAGCTTTTAAATTTCAAATTTTTTTCTCTTTCAATGAGCTCGGAAGCGACTTCCAGGGCTCTGGGCTGGCCATTGTTCATGGAGATCAGATACTTACCTGAAATCAGTAGAGAAGGTGTCGCTGTTAATTGTGATCTAGCTTGACGAGATCTGTTGTTGGTCAATCTTCGATCAGTACGAGTGGAAGCGAAAGACCGGTTGAATTCATTGGGATCTAGATCGTAGTCTTCGAGATAACTGGTGATATCTGCTACATCAGTAAACTGCTTTTGCCGATCGTGAACCGCGGAAAAAAGTCGATTGTGTAAGCTTGAGTAGTTTGGGCTTTGTTGTATTGCTAAATGGGTTCGTGCGAAGAGTTCATCGGATGTGGAAAATACCACGTGTTGGCGTGCGAAACTTACGTTCTCTGGTATCTCATCCAGCCAATCTTCGAGAAAGGGCTCGAAGTTCTTGCAGTGGATGCATCGATAGGAGAAATACTCGATGACTTCGATTGTATCTCGTTTCTGGTTGGTGAGGGGGGTATCCAGCAGAGTATAGTCCTCGCCNTCGACTGCTGGCCCAAGATTGTTCAGGTCCGTGCCGAAGTAAAAGCTCANCACTAAAAAGCCGACCGCGATTAACGCTAAAAAACCACCTATTGCTTGTCTTGCACGCGTTACCTTGTTTTGCNTTTTCTTCGCCATGTCAATTTAATCGAGTTATGATTCTGAAAGTTTACAAGAATGCATGATGGCAAAAAAGATTTAGGAAGACAGATGAAAAGAGAAGAAAGTTACCAACTGTATAANACTGACCTATGCGGGTTTTGTTATCGCGTAAGAGACTTTGCAGAACAGAATGGAATTTCTTTGACCTTGCGGGACACAATGACGGACATGGAAGCTTTCAGAGAACTTCTCCAGGGCGGGGGTAAGAGTACTGTCCCTTGTTTGAGGATCGAAAGTGGCGAAGAGGTAAGCTGGATGTATGAATCTATGGACATCATCGATTACCTGTCTGGCCAACTAGAGCAGTGATTCTTTAAGTCCATCTCCCTTACTNAAGCTGAGTTTGCTCAACTAGAGCCCAGGCGCGTTCTGATCTCAATCTGGCCGCTTCCTTATACTCCAAAGCCTTATCTGAGCTGGCGTTTCCGTCCAGGCCTCGCTTGTAGACCCCTTGAATAATCCCTGCTGAGCGAAACATGTTATAGATAAGGTAAAATTCCCAGTTCTCAATGTGCTNGATACCACGTTGTTCGCAGTAGGTNNGTACGATGTGATTTTCGTTGGGAATACCGAGTTCCTCGAGATTGGCTCCCGCGAGCCCATCGGGAGATTCAGAGTCGCCATGATACTCTTGGCACATGTATCCCAAGTCCGCTAGCCCATCGCCAAGCGTGGACAATTCCCAGTCNAAAACAGCGACAATCTTTGGGCGGTTCGGGTGGACTAGCACGTTACCCAAACGAAAATCTCCGTGAACTATCGCTGAGGAGGAAGCGTCGGGGATGTTATCCGGTAGCCAAGCCATGAGATTGTCCATTGCCTCTATCTGTTCAGTTTGTGAAGCAAGGTACTGCTTACTCCACCTAGCAATCTGACGCTCATAATAGTTTCCGGGTCTGCCGAATTCACTAAGACCTACCTTTTCGGCGTTGACCTTGTGCAATTCTGCCAGAACCCTCGCTAAATCTTCATAAAGCGACTTTCGCTGCTCTTTCTGAAGCTGGGGTAGCCTCGTTTCGGTGAAAAGCCGGCCCTCGACCATCTCCATGACATAGAACTTCGTGCCAACGATTTCGTTATCTTCGTTCAGAATATACATTTTGGGCACTGGCACTGCGGTGTCCCAGAGTGCATCCATTACTTTGTATTCTCTGTCCACCTGATGAGCAGAAGGCAAAAGCTCTCCTGGAGGCTGTTTTCGCATGACAAAGGTTTTTTTCGGGGTGATTAATTGAAAGGTAGGATTAGATTGACCGCCTTCAAATTGCCTGACTTCGAGTGGTCCCTCATAGTCTGGAATTTGTTCTTCTAAAAAAGCATTGAGCTTGGTCTCGTCAAAGCGGTGAGCTTCCCTGACAGCTGTTAATTCGACATCAGTCATAATAATTTGGCTTAAAAAATCTAAGCATACGACTTGATCTTTCAAGGTGCAAAATGCGAGGCTAGGCAATCATCGAGTAGTTTGAGGAAAAGGGGATACAAACATGCCGCTAGCAAAGAGAGTAGCCGTCACGCTACCAGCAGGACCAAAAATAGAGCATACGATCAGCCGAATTAAATGGGCTGAAGAACATGGTTTTCCTGACGCCTGGTTCAGCGATTCGGGTGCACCGGATACACTTACCCAGGTTGCTGCCATAGCCCACCACACTGAAAATTTGAGAATTGGTGTGGCAGTGACTCCCGTATATACCAGATCCCCAAGCGTTTTGGCTGCGTCGGCAAACGTAATATCCCAGTTATTACCAGACAGATTTGTCATGGGCCTGGGCTCTTCGAGCCAGACTATCATGGGGCAATGGAACGGCATCCCCCTAGACAAACCCTTGACTCGTGTTAAAGAAACCGCGCAGCTTGTGCGAACCATGTTGAATGGAGATAAGACTGATTTTGATGGAGAGACTCTTTATAGTCGAGGCTATAGGCAGGCTCCTCTGGAAAACCCTCCGCCGATTTACCTGGCGGCGTTACGCTCCTCTATGGTTGAAATGGCCGCAGAATTTGGCGATGGAGTAATATTCAACCTTTGGCCAAAGAAGGCTTTGCCAAAAATGATGGAGCATGTTCGCATAGGAGCTGAACGGGCGGGTAAAGATCCGGAAAGTGTAGAGATAGTTAATAGAGCAATGGTGCTCTGCACAAATGATAAAGCACGTGGTAGAGACATGTTCAGGGCTCAATTTGCACCGTATTACGCTACCCCGGTCTACAATAATTTTCTGTCCTGGGCGGGTTATGAGGATGCTGCCGCGACTATTAGTGAAGGCTGGGCAGAAAAGGATCGCGCTAAAACGAGTGGTGCGATGACTGATGCGATGATCGATGAAATAGGCATCATAGGAAGCAAGGAGGAGATTCAAGACAGAATTCGGGAGGACGCGGAAGGAGGTGTGCATACTCACATAATCGCGCCGTTAGGGGGTGATCCAGAGGATGTGCATAATACTTTAAATGCGTTTTCTGCGGACGAGTTTCAGTTCTAGTAAGGCTTAAGCATTAGATTTTTTTGATTAATTAGGGGAAGGGTTTTATGAAAGTTGATGGAGGNGTTGGGTTTGATCTCGATATGGTTGGGGCTCAGGCTCAGGAGTTAGAGGAAATGGGTTACTCCGGACTGATGTCAGCTGAAACCGCCCATGACCCATTTTTTCCGCTTTTGGTAGCGGCGCAGCATACGGAAAAGGTCGAATTAATGACCTCTATNGCTGTTGCCTTTGCAAGATCGCCCATGACTTTGGCTAATATTGGACACGACTTGAATGCTTATTCCAAAGGACGGTTCGTACTGGGTTTAGGCTCTCAAATTAGAGCTCATATAACTAAGCGCTTTAGTATGCCCTGGTCTAGTCCCGCGGCGAGAATGCGTGAATTTATCCTAGCAATGCGGGCCATCTGGGATAATTGGCACGAGGGTAAAGCACTCGAATTTGCTGGGAAGTTTTATACGCATACACTGATGACGCCTTTTTTTACACCTTCAGGTAACGACTTTGGAGCGCCAAAGGTGTTTTTGGCAGCGGTTGGCCCAAAGATGACAGAAGTGGCCGGTGAAGTTGCGGACGGGATGATCGTTCATGCCTTCACGACAGAAAAGTACCTGCGCGAAACGACTTTGCCTTCCTTGGAGAAAGGGTTTGCTAAAGCNGGTAAGACCCGAGCTGATTTTGAGATTAGTTACCCAGTTTTTGTGTGCACTGGACAGACCGAAGAAGAGCTCGAAGAGGCTAAGAGGGCGACAGCCCAGCAGATTGCCTTTTACGGNTCGACTCCTGCGTACAAGCCAGTGTTGGATAGTATTGGAGTNGGGGAGCTTCAAGGCGATTTAAACAGTATGTCCAAGCAGGGTCGGTGGGTTGAAATGGGTGAATTGATTACTCCAGAGATTATGTCTGAATTCGCAATTATAGGTGAGCCAGATAAGGTAGCAGGTCAGATACGATCCAGGTACGGCGATATTGTTGATCGCACATCAGCAGCTTATGCAAATATTCCGAAGTCAGAAAGAATCAAGATTATTTCTGAATTGTCGGCTGGATAGTTTGGGTTAAAGGAGAAGTGGAATGAAAGTGGACGCTGGAATCGGGTCGAACTTAAAAGAAGTGCCAGAGATGGTCACGCGATTGGAGAGCTTGGGTTACGACGGGATTCGTACTGCCGAAATGAACCATGACCCTTTTTTTCCGCTTGTTCTTGCGGCAGAGCACAGTCAGCGTCTCGAATTAGCGACTTCAATTGCAGTTGCTTTCGCGAGGAGTCCGATGAATTTGGCGAATTTGGGCCACGATCTTAACGCGTACTCGCAAGGGCGTTTTACCCTGGGACTGGGCTCTCAGATTAAGCCTCACATCACGAAAAGATTTAGTATGCAGTGGGGAGCGCCGGCGGCNCAAATGAGGGAGTTAATACTCGCCATGCGCGCAATATGGAGTAACTGGTACGACTCTGAGCCACTTGAATTTGTTGGAGAGTACTACCGCCATACGTTGATGACGCCCGCTTTTACNCCCCAAGACACGGAGTTTGGGGCACCAAGAGTCGTGNTGGCTGCGGTGGGTCCGAAAATGACTGAAGTCGCTGGAGAAGTGGCCGATGGAATGATCATTCACCCTTTCAGTACGTTGCCCTATATAGAGAGTGTGACGATGCCCGCAATAGAGCGTGGCATTGAGAAAAGCGGCCGGTCCAGAGCTGATTTTGAATTATCGTATTCCTGTTTTGTTATAACCGGAAGGGATGAGGCGGAATATGCAAAAAGTAAACAGGAAGCGCAGCAAAGAGTTGCCTTTTATGGATCAACCCCGGCTTACAAGGGGGTACTAGAATCCATAGGAGTAGGTGAGCTGCAATCAGAGCTAAATGCTATGTCCAAGCAGGGCCGATGGGTCGACATGGGGGCGCTTATCACTGACGATATTTTGCAGGAATTTGGTGTGATGGGAGAACCAGAAACGATCGCAGGGCAGATGATTGAACGATATGGCTCATTTGTAGATAGAACCTCAGCATCGTTCCCGATATCGGATGACGAGCAACGAGCCGAGGTAATAGCGGCTCTAAGAGCGGGCTAAAGTATCTTGGGATATCGTTTAAAAAGACATAACTTATTGAATTTAATAAAGATAACNCCTGTAGAGCTTTGGGTCTGATAGCTTCATTATTTCCCCATTTTTTCTGCAATTTTGCTTAGGTTTGTTGTCAAAGTCGCGTATACTAGCGGTCCCATAAGAGTTACATTCTCGGAGAGAGGGTAGCATTTATGGTATCGGGTCTAGTATCGATGATCGCTTTGTCATCGGACTCGATTCTCCATAGATCNATTAACTAAAAATTTACGACGTGTTTTCCAAGGTTTTCGCTCCCATATGTATGGGTTGAGGAGTTGATCAGTGAATATTCGGTTCGGGTTGATAGGTTTTTTCGTTGCGAGTCTTTTACTTATTCCATCGGTAATACCGAATGAGGTGGGCATAAGCTATTTTCATCAAGCTCTGGAGTTATCTCCGCGAGCTGAACGCTTAAGTGAAGAGGTGTTAAGTAAGAAGCTTGTTAAAGGCTTTGGCACTGATCCCTTGGTTGCAGAGGAATTTTCAGGATGGATTTACGAAGCTTCGAAGCGNCATAGAATTGAGGCTGAGTTGATCGCGAGTTTGATTTCCGTAGAGAGTTCCTTTCGAAAATCGGTGGTGTCACACAGAGGAGCTGTAGGCCCTGCTCAGGTAAAACCGAAACATTGGCAGGACTTTTGTGGCAACAATGACCTCTATGATCCTGAACAGAATGTGTACTGTGGTGCGATGATTCTTTCCTACCTCATAGACAGGTGCCAGGGGGAGTATGGTTGTGCGTTAAGTGCCTACAATGTTGGTTTCTATGGTGATCGATGGCAAGCAGGTAAACGTTATATTGCAAAGATAGACCGAAGCCTCGACACGCTGCAAAATCTCGCGTTGTAGAGCTCTGAAGGGAATTCGTCGTGACCAAATTTGGTTTAATGATTTTTCCGACGGACTATGCCCTAGACCCTGTCGTATTGGGAAAAGAAGCTGAAGCTTTCGGATTTGAGTCGCTCTTTTTCCCNGAACACACCCATATTCCTACGAGTAGGAAGTCGCCTTGGCCTGGTGGAGATGAGCTGCCGAAACATTACTGGCATGCACATGACCCTCTTATTGCGTTGAGCGCGGTCGCGACGGCNACTAAGCACTTGATGTTGGGTACGGGTATNGCACTGGTAACCGAACGAGATCCGATATTAATGGCGAAACAAGTAGCATCGTTGGATTTTCTGTCGAAAGGCAGACTGTTGCTGGGCGTGGGCGCTGGATGGAATGCCGAAGAAATGGAAAACCATGGGGTTGCGTTTTCGAGTAGATGGAAAGTCCTGCGAGAGCGTGTTTTGGCCATGAGAGAGATTTGGGGAAATGACGAGGCTCAGTTTAAGGGAGACTTTGTGAATTTCGATTCGATGTGGTCNTANCCAAAACCAGTTCAAAAAAATGGGCCACCAGTTTTGCTTGGTGCTTCTTCCAAGTATGTGTTTAGCCGAATCGCCGAGTACGGGGATGGATGGTTTCCCCTTTATCAGGATGCTAAGAGGATTAGCAGCGGAGAGAAAGTCGATTATGCCGAGGGAATTGCAAAAACTCGGGATGCCTGGCGAGAGAATGGTCGCGAAGGCGATCCTGATTTTTCGATTTTCGGTGTTCCACCCAAATCGGCTGCTGTTAATGAATTAATCGAATTTGGTTTTAATCGCATAATTTTCGGCCTGCCTTCTGCCGACGCAGATACCGTTTTGCCTCTAGTCGAAAAATTAGCCGCTTTTGCTCACGACTATTAGATAACGTTAGATTTCAAGAAAATCGTTTAGTATTTGCTCCCCGTCCTGTGGCTTTTCAACCTGCTGAGCAAGGATACCGAGGGTTTGTGCTGCCAGCACGTGCATTTTTGTATCGTCGAGAAATAAGACTTGAGAGGGTTGTAAATCAATATATTCGCAGACGAACTCAAAGCACTCAGGTTCTGGCTTTCTTAAACCTATTTCATTGGATATAAACAGGTGATTGAAGTTGGAAAGCTCTGAGCAATACTCTCTTTTAAAGAAATCGGCGTGGATACGATTCGTATTTGTCAGAGCATAAAGTTGGTAATTCTCAGCGATCCTAGGTAACAGGTTGACTGTAGACATGACTGGCTGCGTCCACAATTGATTCCATCCTGTAATCCATTGATCGAGAGTTAGGGTGATATCAAATGTGGTGGATAAATGGTGAGAGTAGGTCTCAAAATCGATCTGGCCTTTCTCATGCGATTCGTACGGTTTGTCGATAGACCAGTGAGTGTGAAATATATTCAGAGGCGTGGAAGAGACCTCGCTCCAATACTTGAACACTCGCCTGAAATCGACACCCAGGACAACATTACCCAAGTCCAGTAGAACAGCCTTGATTTCCAAGGGAATTAGTAACCCGCTTGGCCTGCCGATATTGTCGATAGGTAGTCGTCGTCTAAGTCGGAGTAAGTTTCTTCGCCATTTTTCATGACATAAACAGGGTCTGTAAATTGATCTTTATCGTAGCCTTGTTCTCTCAGATCTCCTTTTAACATTTTGAAGGTTCCTGTTACCTCGATGTCACTTTGTATCCTCAAGAAGATCGGCACTGCATATTTTGGTAATTCGCTATTAACGAAGTTTGAAAATTCGTTTAAATCTAGATCAGCTACATCATCATTCAATGTAATGGCTGCCATTCCGGCGCGGCCATCAGCGCCAGGGATTTCGACTCCGTAGATGTTGCAGAATTTGATTTGATGGAATGCATTAATTATTTCTCCTACCTCATTTGTTGAGACATTCTCGGATTTCCATCGAAAGGTATCGCCTACTCGGTCCACGAATTGATAGTGCGGGTACCCGAGGGTGAAGCCGACGTCTACCGTTTTCATCAAATCACCAGTATTAAACCAGGCATCTCCCTCTTCGATCGCATTTCGTATGATTTTTCCTTCGGTTGCACTCGAGTCTGTATAACCCTCAAAAACAGCTTCGTCGGTGATCTTGCCTAGCAGTAGGCCTGGCTCTCCGGGCTCGGCTTCTATGCAAAGATTCGAGCTATTTCTAATTATTTCATCATTGTGGACGTCGTATTTCACGAGAATATGCTCTATTGAAGTCATCCCAACCGTACAGTCCTTGTTAAGCAGGTTCGCAAAAGCGATATTGCCTTCAGATGAACCGTAAAGCTCACAGACACGCTTTATTCCATATCGATTTTTGAAGTCCATCCAAACGTCTGGTCTCATGCCGTTTCCCATCATGGATCTGAGAGGATTATTTTTGTCGGTGGGAGTTGATTGTGAGTTTGTTAGATATCTGCACAATTCACCGATGTAAACTAGGCAAGTGCAGTTATTCTCGCGGACTTCATCTAAAAAATTGCTCGCTGAAAACTTTCGTCTGATAAACATGCCGGCACCAGAGTGAAATGCCGACCCGGCCCCAATCAACAGGCCGGTTGTATGATAAAGAGGTAGACAAAGATATAGGGTATCGTCTGGCGTGCATTTCAGGCCGGCGACAGCTGCGAGCGCAGCGCTGGACATGTATCTTCGGTTTGACATGATGGCGGCTTTTGGCAGGCCGGTTGTACCCGAAGTAAAAATATAGAGAGCCGTTTCTCCTAACGTTCTTTCCTCAGTATCAGTAGGGTTAGAAGTTTCTTGTGATTCAGACAATTCGCTGACGTCAATTGCCCAATTCGGTGAGCTCGATTGGCCTTGATCCCTAACGAAAAGAAAATCCTGACCGTCTTTCAGATCGAGTTCATCTTTGACTCCGGATAGAGGCTCTGATCTTTCCTCACCCACGATACACTTCTTTGATTTTGTGACTGAGATGCAGTGAGCGAGTGGCTTGCCTGATAAATTGGTATTAATTAGAGCTGCAGTGACCCCTAGTTTATTTAGCGCGATTACCATTGCTAGAAATTCAATGCGATTCTCCATGAAGACGCTTGCAGTATCGCCCGCGCGTAGACCCTGATTTTTGAGGGAGTGCGCGAATTGGTTTGATAGTGAATTGAATTCCGACCAGTTAACTGTTCTGCCCTCAAAGGTAATAGCCCTGGATTGTCCATATAACTCCGCGTTTCTTTCTACTTGAGCCCCTAAGCAGTCTTTTTCTTCGAGTGGTCTGAGCTGCATGCCCTTTTTCAATTTCAGCAGAGTAGGCAATTGAGCAAGTGTGGTTACGGTGTCTACTATTCCCATTGGCAAATTCCTAGTCAGTGGTTAAAAACAGATAGCGTCCAGATTATGCCTGAATGACATTCTATGTTTTAACTATTTGTTATATCGATTTTAAGGTTAGCTTGATGTTAGATTAAAGTGAATTAGGTGGGAGGAAACAGATGAACCAATGGAGTATCGGGAAGGTCAATGTGACCCGGGTGGTGGAGATGCAGGTCGCGGGTGGAACGAAATTCATCTTGCCTGATGCCACCAGAGAGGCTTGTTTGCCGATAGAGTGGATGCAGCCCCATTTTATGGATGANGCTGGTAATTTNATCATGAGTATCCATGCNCTGGTTATCGACGATGGAGAGAAACGCATTGTGGTAGATACCTGCATTGGAAATGATAAACAGCGAAATATTCCCTCATGGACGAATCTGCAAACTGATTTTTTAAAGGACTTGGAGCAGGCGGGATATCCGCGTGAGTCGATTGATATGGTGATGTGCACTCATTTGCATGTAGACCATGTAGGGTGGAATACCATGCTGGTGGATGGTCGATGGATTCCAACGTTTCCCAACGCGCGCTATCTGATGGCTGAAAAAGAGTGGAGGTATTGGAATTCTCATGCGGAAGAAGAGGCCTACGGGCCAGTCATAGAGGATTCGGTGCGACCCATAGTGGAGTCTGGATTAGCTGAATTTGTGGAAGAAGATCACGAGCTCACCTCGGAGGTGCGATTAATATCAACCCCAGGCCATACACCTGGGCATGTAAGCGTGTTAATAGAAAGTGAAGGATCACGGGCACTAATTACGGGCGATTGTATTCATCATCCTGTTCAGATGACGAGAACGGACTGGTGCAGTTCCGCAGATTTTGATCAGGACCAGGGCCAGGCGACACGAGAAAGCCTTTTGAAGCACTATGTCGATTCTGATGTGTTGGTTATTGGGACTCATTTCGCGACGCCCACTGCAGGATACATCAAGTCTCTAGNAGAAGGNNCNTACTGGCTCGATGTCGGTTGATCGNCTTGCATGCGATTCAATTGGCGTTGCATGACATCCCACTGTTGGTAAAGGAAGGTCTCTTTATCTTCTGGGATTTGAGCAAAAGGCACTCTCCAGAAATGTATAAGAATTGCTTGGTTAAGCCACGAGCCGTTGATTAAGTCCTCTAGACTGGCGGAACCTTCAAACCCCAAGTGGGCCATGAATACAACATCTTTGCCTGCATTGGTCTTCAAGAGCGTGAGAGGTCCTCCTGTTCTTGGTGGCAGAAGGCTTGGCCAACGCTCTAGTAGTGAGTTCATCCTGGGGTTTTTTCGTCGGATTGAGTCTCGTTTCGATTGAGAACTTCTGGTCCCTTCCGGGTATATGAGCAAGGACTCTCCATCCGGCGTATTTTNCAAAAGNNTGNCTATNGAATTCAGNTCTCGNCTAGTATCTTGGCCGGAACGNTCGATAAAGAGATTTGGTANTCTGTTTCCTGCNATGTCTAGGCAGGGAAGCATCAGTAATTCTTTTTTCAGGATGTACCTCAATCCTTCATTTCGTTTTTGACCAAAGAAAACGATTGGCAGGACTGTATCTCCCAAGCTCGTGTGTCGCGGCATGAGTATCGCGCTCGGTCCACAAATGCTTTCTTCACCAGATACCTGAAATTCAAGTTTGTAGATCGATTTCCCTAATTTGAGTAGCCCTGAGCCCCACCAGTTTTGTATGTTTCTTGTTTTGATGAGAAAGTCCTTTTCTCTTCGATCCATGAGCCAGTTTTTAGTAAGTGCGAGAACCCCCATACATTCAAAAAAAAGGTATCCGTAGAAAAACAACAGTGCGTGTATTAGGCTCGAATAGCGAGTGATTTTGGATATCAGGAAAACTGCTGGTATCAAGAATGGTGATAAGGGTAAAAAGATCAGGGTTAGGAGTACTAAGACTGAAATAGAGGTTAGTCGTCTTTGAAATGTCTTGAGTTGACTAATATTCATGTTGGAGAGTTCTGCATTTTGATCTATCTAAAATGTTTCAGAAGACAGCGCTCTTAAAATGTCAAAGAGCATTATACTAAGTGAAGTTAAGGGCTTGAATAGAGATAAATGCCGCAATTAAAGCATTCAGAAAAAATAACGCTAAGCCTGGAAGATCTAGAGCGGGGCCTACAGTTTGCTAAAAACACTTTGCGACTGGCAGGGAAAGAGATCCTGCCCCTGTTTCGTAGCAACCTGGATAGTGAAAACAAAATAAGCGTGGGCTACGACCCTGTAACTTTGGCTGATAAAAAATCAGAGGCGTTGATCCGCGAAGAAATTGGCAAGCATTATCCACAGCATGGGGTATTTGGCGAGGAGGAGGGCTATACCGAGGGTAATGGTTTGACCTGGGTAATTGATCCGATAGACGGTACTCGAGGGTTTATGGCCGGAATGTTGCACTGGGGAATGCTTTTAGCGCTTTTCGATGGCGAGACACCTGTTTTGGGGGTCGCTTATCAACCTTACAGCGAAGAGTTGTTTTATGGTTTTTCTAATAGCAGTTGGCTCCAAAGGGCTGATGAGAAGGAAATTTTGTTGAAGACCAGCTCCTGTGTTGATTTGGAATTAGCTTTCCTGGGTAGTACCGATGAGTCTCTGTTTGATGGAGCTCTCAAGGAGAAATTTAACAAACTCAGAAACACAGTTAGAGTTTGTCGACTAGGTGGTGATTGTTATTCCTACTGCGCCTTAGCCATGGGAGGTCTAGACGTAGCGATTGATCCAGATCTAAAACCTTATGATATTCAAGCGCTGATACCCATAATTAAAGGAGCTGGTGGAGAAATAACGACCTTTGATGGCGGAAATCCAAGTATGGGAGGCAACGTAATCGCTAGCGCTAATCTGACGCTTCATCGGCAAGTGTTGGAAGTGCTGAACAATTAACAAAAGGTTCAGGAATTCAGGAACAATGAGGCTACCGTGATTTCTGTGCGGGGCGAAGATCTATCTTCAGAGCTAGATTATTCTCGATCTTCTCTCGACTATATAATAATGGAAAGCTCTGATCCTTCGCCCAGCCCTCTAAGAGGTTGTCGTAAAAAATCGATTTTGGGTCTCCAGATTGACCGGGAGCATTAGTCATCGTGGAGTTGTCCCAGCTTCCAACATCGATAACCATTCTAAAAGATGCTCCGCTACGAACATTAAAATCAAGCGCGGAGAACCCGGTATTATTGGCAGTGTTTGCGCTTCCCCCTCGAGGATAAGGCTTAATTTCCAGATTTTGCTTGGTGGAATGATCCGCTATCCCGTACAAGGGATGTGAGAACTTTATTTGATGCAGATCTCCCCAGTTCCAAGTTGCTGGATTCTCGCCGAGTAATTCCTTGAGTTCGCTTATCGCCGGAGAAAGAGTCTCGTAGGCTATTGTTTTCCCTCTTTCAGTNTCCAATAAATCAAGAACAGTCAAAGAATCTATTTCAGAAAAGCCTACCGGTCTCTGAAGATAGGGGTCTATTAATACTTTTATGTTGGGAATGAGGTGTTTGTAGTACCAAACTGCCCATAGAGCCGCCGAAGAGGAATCTGGAGATAAAGCAAAATCCCAGTCGTCTAACAGATTTTGGTCATATTCTGAGATGCGGGGCAATTTGCTAATGACCTGTCTTGCCAANACGGATTTGTAGTCCCTTTGAAGGTTTACCGAATCCTCAAGTGAATGGTTGGCGTTGCCTTCTAGCGCCTCCATTATCCTTAAATATCGCCAAGGAGCAGACCATTCAAAGCCTATCTTGAAGTCATTGATCGGGTATCCTGGTGGGAGATTCATCGAGTTTGCGGTTGCTGAATACCCCCGTTTAGGATTGTACTCGATTGGAAGAGTATCCATGTCAAAGTAACCATCCCACTCGTATCGCCCGTCGCCGGGAACAGGTAGGAGACCATCCCAGTTATTTCGTTTTGGGAATCTGCCAGCGGGTTTGTATCCTATGTTACCTTTAACGTCAGCATAAACCTGATTTTCAGATGGAGCCCCCCACCGGTTCAAAGCGGCGACAAATGATCTAAAATCAGTCGCTCCCATATATTCAATGCTACCAAAATAAGGAGCCATACCAGGTTCTAGCCAGGCCGCTCTGACTGCAAACGCATGTTTTTTGGTTTCATGAATGACTGGCCCGTGTCTTGTGAATTTGAGTGCTACGTCTAAAGGTTCAGAGCCTTTGACTTTGAGAGTCTCATTGATTGTTTGAAAGGCTTCGATGCCACCCTTATAACGGTACCCTTTTCTCTTTTTTTCATAAACGTAAAGGTCCTCTTGATCTATTGGAAAGATAGTCAGCCCGAAGGCTATCGTTCCGTTGTGTCCTATTGATATTCCGGGAAGCGCGGGTTCTCCGGCACCGATCACATTGATTCCTGGACCTGAAAGATGTGTGATGTACCTTAGTGAAGGCACTGCATGAGATCGATGAGGGTCATCAGCTAGTATTGGTCTACCAGTTGTGGTCCTGGAAGGAGCGACCACCCAATTGTTGCTGCCCAATTGCGTATCGAATTCTTCAATTACTTTGGAAAGCTTGCTCGTGCGTGTCTTTTTGATGCCAAAATCGACGGGGGCTTTTG
>PBUF01000105.1 GCA_002727775.1 Gammaproteobacteria bacterium | reverse complement strand
CCAACCCCGCTTTCCAAAGAAGCCACTCGCTGCTCTAAAACATCACAGGTGGGGTTCATGATTCGGCTATAAATGTTGCCAGGCACGGCAAGATTGAACAGATCTGCACCATGCTGCGCGTCATCAAATTCGTAGGCAACTGTCTGATGAATAGGTACGGCAACTGATTTTGTCGTAGGGTCGGTCTCGTAGCCACCATGTATGGCAATAGTTTCGTCTTTCATATTTATTCCTTTAGCAGTAGCAACATCCTGGTTCTAGNTNAAAACCTAGATACNCCNGAGACCTCCCAATCTCTGGCACCAGAAGAGCAGCGCACTATATAAGTCCTGATAAGATTTTTCTAAGAACGACTTAATCTATAGTTATCACAATTGCTAAAAGACAATACCCGCCGAAACAAGCNTCACTAACCTAGTTGGCGGCTCGCCTCTTGCCGACTTTGCTGTCGATAAAGCTCATAATAATGCCCTCGTTGCGTCATTAGAGTCTCATGAGATCCCTCTTCTATGATAGAACCATGATCGATGACGATGATTCGAGTCGCGTTACGGATGGTCGACAAACGATGGGCGATGATAAACGCAATACGCCCCTCTAGTACTCGGCGCAGTCCGTGCTGGATCACTTGCTCGGTTTCNGTGTCAACAGACGAAGTTGCCTCGTCCATGACCAGCACCTGGGGATCAGAGAGAATCGCCCGTGCGAAGGAAATAAGCTGCTTTTGTCCTGCCGACAACAATCCTCCCGACTCACCNGCATCGGATTGATAGCCTTCAGGCATTTTTCCAATGAATTCGTCCGCGCCCACCAGCCTCGCTGCTTGAACCACTTCCTCNTCGGAGGCCTCCAGTTTTCCATAGCGGATGTTCTCAAGAATAGAACCAGCAAATACATGAGCGTTTTGTAGGACGATCCCGATGTTTGATTGCAACCAGCGTAAGCTCCGGTTTTTGTAATCAACTCCATCAATGAGTACCTCGCCAGCAGTGGGCTGATAGAACCGACTNATTATNTTTACAAGNGTACTCTTACCGCCNCCAGTCGGNCCAACCACAGCGATCACCTCGTCTCGNTGNGCTCTGAGGCTTACCTTGTTTAGAACAGGTTTCTTAGGATCGTAGGCGAAGCTTACCGAATTCAGTTCTATCGNCTGTATTTCCGCGCTTCCACCATCTTCTGCCCACACATTGTTTGCNTTGGCACGATCTTTCTGAATTTCAATGGCTCGAAGCACTGAACTTGAATCTTTGATTTCAGGTTCGGCTCCTATCAANCTTAGTATTCGCTCAGCTGAAGCTTGCGCCATCTGCATTTCAGCAAACCAGTGCCCTANCGTTTCGATCGGATCGAAAAAATGGCGGGTGTAAGCCATAAANGCGATTAATGTACTGACNGGAATAATTCCAGCAAAAGTGTCCATTCCGCCGACAGCAAGCGCAAGGCCCGTAGCCAGACTTGCAAGCGTTACGACGATCGGTAAATAGATTGCTGCNAGAGTCATATTACTGACGGAAGAGCGGTACATAGTTGCCGCTAGTTNTCCAAACTCNTGCTGATTNTCNTCTTCTCGCACAAAGGCCTTAGTNGTTTGAACCCCCATAATCCCTTCGTTGAAATTCCCAGTAATNCGCGANTTTGTCGCTCTNACCGCTCTAGCACTAGTCAGGATGNTTTTTTGAAACTTNGAAGACACCCAACCCAGAAAAGGCAAAATCGAGAACACTAANAGNGCCAATTTCCAATCCATNATAAACATNGCTAGAGCNATGCCNAGCATCATCGTAGAGCCCCACACCAAATCCAGGAAACCCCACGCCAGAATATTTGATAGTCGCTCACAATCCGAAGTCATTCTGGCCATGAGCCAACCCACCGGCCTGTAGTCAAAGTAAGAAAAAGACAGGCGCTGCAAGTTTTCAAAACCGTCACGACGAATATCATGCGCNACNGAGGTGCGTATGGATCCTGCGCGCCATATAAAAATNCCAACAGAAAGAGCTAACAAAATCGTACAAAACAGATAACCCAATCCCCAAAGAAACAAACCTGGCTCCATGCCAGTCTTAAGATAACCGTCTACTGCATCAATNACGCCCTTGGTCAGCAACGGGTAAGTGACCTCACATAACGCAGTAGTGAATGCGGTTGCTGCGAGCCACTTCAAATCAGTTGGATATCGACTCGCATAACCAAAAAGTTTTTTCCATAACTCAACATTCAAACGTTTTGACAATTTGTGATCATCGAAACCATCATCAAAATTTTCATCATCAAACACTTCACTCACGGCTGTCTCTCGCTCTGATATCCGTATTGTTCGACATCCGATCGTATTTGATCGTCTAAGGCACCTTGAATTTGGCACAATCGACGATAAAGCCCAGAAACAACTGAGAGTTCTTCATGACTTCCTAGCTGAACCAGCCGGCCCTGATCAATTACGGCGATTCGATCAACGTANGCAAGAGAGCTCAAACGGTGAGCGATGACTAATGTTGTCTGACGGCCTTTGCGCTTTTGAAGCGCTTTTAAGATTAGTTGTTCCGTGTTGGTGTCTATCGCTGACAGAGAGTCATCCAACACCAGTACCGGAGAGTCTTTGAGCAAGGCCCTGGCAAGGGCCAATCGCTGCCTTTGCCCACCCGATAAAGTGACGCCCCGTTCTCCGACTCGTTCATCAAACCCTTCCGGGAACTCCATGATTGAATCGTAAATAGCGGCTTCTCTGCATGCCTGCTCGATCTCAGCTTGGCTAGCCTTCGCACGACCCACGGATAAGTTCTCTCTCAGTGTTCGGGAGTATAGAAAGGGGTCTTGAAGCACCACGCCGATTTGTCTTCTTAACCATAAGCGATTTAAAGTGGNGACCTCGTGACCATCTATCTCGAGCTTACCNGATTGATANGGATAGAGCTTAAGCAAACACCTAATCAGGCTAGTCTTTCCTGAGCCAGGTGGTCCNACTATCCCAAGGGTCTCGCCCGGTTCTATATCGATCGAAAAACCATCCANGATTTGTTTTCCANCNTCAAAGGCAAAACTCAAATTTTCAGCCCGAATACCNCCCAGCGCTCTGCCAGAAGCAGGAGTAAAGCCTTCNTCTTCGGCTTCGGCTCTGCGAATGTGATCTATCCTTCCAAGTGAAATTACCGCCTTTCCAGAATCGGTTAATACTCTACCGAGCTGTCTAACCGGCCAGATAACCATCCCCTCGCAAGTCAAAAAGATAAAGAGGTCGCCAATAGTCAACGAACCCTGCATCACATAATGCGCACCCGCAAAAAGCACGATGCCAATCTGCGACATAGCGATCATGTCCGATACAGGCCAGTAGATTCCCATCAATTTAATGAGGCGTCTGTTGTTGTCTCTAAAAGTCGCATTACGNACACCGAACTTGTTTATTTCATGGTCCTGNCTGGCAAAGGCCCTGACTACTCGAATACCGGTGAGATTTTCTTGAAGTGTGGCGGTCATGGCTCCTTCTGACTCGTCCGTCAGCAAGAAAACATCTTTTACACGACTAAAAAAAATATATGCCCCGATAACCAAAAGAGGCATCAAACTGATCGACCACAAAGCCAGAGGNACGTGAATGATAAAAAGAACCGGCAACACACAAATGATCAACATAATCGCTCGTCCNATCTCAATGATGTCGCTTGCCAAGAAAACGCGAAGGGTTTCCAAATCACTAGAACANCGTTGCACNAGATCTCCAGTATCCTCGCCGTCATAAAAACTTAATTTAACGTCCTGTAATTTTTCGTATAGCTTCTCTCTAATGCCTTTTGCAATCGATTCCGATGCCAACGCCGNAAGACGTCCTCGAGCNTAAAGAAANAGACCGCCAAAAGCCGTAATAAACAAACCNACTGCCGCTGCCATCCACAGATAACCAATGAAAGACACTTCACCAAAAAGATAGAGGCCAAACGACAGCAGAAACTGATCAGCATACTCAAAGTCCTGTAACGTAATGACATCTATCGCATGGCCCCCTACTATGGGCGCCGAAAACATACACGCATTGGTGATCGCCATGGCCAAAATCGCCAAGAGATATTTGACTCTCTGGCCTTTGGTTATTGNCCAAAGATCTCTAAGTGAAGCTTTGTCTTCAGATTGTCCTAAATCCATGATCTTCTAATAAGTAAATTAAATAACACCAACCCGGTTAACACGCCCTACAACGTTAAGGAAAGAAAACAACGGCTGACATTAGCCTGCATTATAAAGCTTAAATGATCTAACTGATCGGTTTATAAACAGGAATTCTCCAAATACAATCCTCGCCATCGAAGCGAACTACGATAGACTAACTACAAACAACAGACTGCTGGAGAAACAAATGGATGTTAGAGATGCAATGGTTGCCAGGAAAACCATTAGAAACTTTTTAGAAACACCCGTTTCAAACGACACTATTAAAGACCTNCTTCAAAAGGCAGCGCGCGCGCCTTCCGGTGGAAACCTGCAACCCTGGCGGATCTACGTTATTAATGAGCAATCAATGACCAATTTCAGAGAATATTGCTCCAGCCGAACTGAACCAGAAAAGCCGGCTTACGATATCTATCCGGCCAACCTCAAGGAGCCCTATCGTTCTTCTCGCTTCAAGTGCGGGGAAGATATGTACGCACTCTTAAATATCCCGAGAGAAGACAAACCNGCAAGATTCGCGCATCTGGCTCGAAATTATGATTTTTTTGGCGCTCCGGCAGCAATATTTTGTTTTGTAGANAGAATCATGGGGCCTCCGCAGTGGTCCGATCTTGGGATGTACTTGCAAAGCTTTATGTTACTNGCTCAGGAAGAAGGACTTGATACATGTCCTCAAGAGGCCTGGGCATCTAAGGCTGAAACGGTCGCGAGTTTTGTTCAAGCNCCCGAAGAACTCATGCTTTTCTGCGGAGTGGCAATCGGACATGCCAATTCAGAGGCACCNGTTAACAGTCTGGTCACCGANCGNGAGCCTATCGAGAACTGGACGACCTTCGTTTAAGNCTTAAGTTTCGNTCGTTATTAGACAGANGAGGCATAAAGANNTTANACTCNGACGAAACATCCTTCAGTGCCCGGGAAATCAGTTTTAATCTGATGCTGGCCTCGCAACGGTGTTGGAGTGACCTGGATAATTTTCAACAAGCCACTGTGTTCGCATGGGAAGGCTATCCAAGGTCAGGTCTAGTAGACAAGACCGCCTCCTAAGCCCGAAGACCGACTGTCTGATGTCCATTCACGATCAACCGAGGACCGTTGATCCAGACACAGAAGTAGTTNGTTATGACTNTATTCGNATGCCGAATGATAGGTTTNCTATTGCTATTGATCGCTCCACTACCNTGGGCCGCCGAAAAATCCGTGCTTTCTCNAGCAGAGCAAATCCGTGAAGAGATTGTGGTCACNGCTGATCGCAATACACAACCACTAAAACACACCGGAAATTCGATATCAGTCATATCGAAAGAACAAATAGAAAACAGAGGCTTTGATTTCGCCTCNGAAGCGATGAGGCAAATACCAGGATTATCTGTCAATCAGTCTGGNCCNATCGGAANCGCAACTCAAATACGAATAAGNGGCGCCGAAGCGAANCACACGCTGGTCNTGATCGATGGCTTTAANGCAAACGATCCTGCTATTGGCTCAGAATTCAATTTCGCAGATCTGACCACCTTTGATGTCGACCAAATTGAANTTGTCCGAGGTTCGCAAACCGCCCTTTACGGAAGNGACACGATCGGAGGTGTTATCAACCTGATAACCAGTACACCTGATAAAACTGGTTTTTCAGGGAAGGCTTACGTGGCGGCTGGGAATAACCAAAGNGATCTTTACCTCTTGAACTTAAATGGTAAAGGAGAGCGTCATTACGTTCTGGCAAATTTTTCTAAATACANCACTAACGGAACAAACGCTTCGCTGATGGGAAGCGAGAAAGACGGATACGAAAACCAAACGGAGTTACTGAAATTTGGCTTTGAACTGACGCAAGAGCTGACCGCAACTCTCCAAGCTCGTCGCTCAAGTAACCGAGTAGAAACGGACCCTCAGGACTTTGCTTTCCCTGCAACAGAGACACAGGGTCTCGTCATTGATGGAGACGACTGGAGCGAAACCTCGCAAAGNTACAACGCNTTGGCCNTCTCCTATAAAAACATCGATAGNCCAATTACCAGCACTCTTAAACTTGGAAGCACAAGNACTAGCTCTCNTTTTTATCAANACAACGNTTATGCGTTAGCCAACGGAGGTGCTCGCGACAGCATCGACTGGTTACTGAGCAACAAGTGGTCTGGAGACAGTGAACATGAGCTCTCGGCCTCCTTTCAACATGAGAAACTCAAGTTCAAGAATCGATCCACCAGCTATCTTGCAGCAAATTACGACGAGAAAATCAGGCAATCGGGCCTTAGCGTTCTCTACAAATATTCTCCTTCTACAAATACTCATATGAATTTAAGCGTGAGACACGATCAGAACTCTCGCTTTAAAGACGAACAATCATTCAAGTTATCAGCCTCACACTCATTGAATAACCTGAACACACGCTTTCACGGGAGCATTGCGACNGGGTCAACCAATCCAGGNTTCATCGAACTATTTGGCTATGCTCCCTCAAACTTTGAGGGAAACCCGAGCCTGGAACCAGAAAAATCGCTCAGCTACGACATAGGNTTAGAACAATCCTTTTTTAACAANCAGGCGCTANTGGACCTAACCGTTTTTCGAGCGAATCTGAAAGATGAAATCATCACCATTTTCAATCCNAGCACNTTCATGAGCACTTCGGACAATGATNCTCAAAAGAGCACTCGCTTTGGTATAGAGCTATCNGCACAGACTTATTTTAACCAAAATTGGCAATTATCAGCGTCTTACACCTACTTAAGATCAAAAGATGGTGCGCGCCTCACGGAGGTAAGGAGGCCCAAAAATACCGGTCATTTAAGTGCCAGCTATCAGTTCAGCAATGAAACAACTAAATTCAATGTGAACGTTAGTTTTAACGGAGAACAACAAGATCTCGAGTTCGTCGCCAGCACACCAGTCACTAGAGTTACCCTCGACTCCTATGCGTTGGTTAACACTTCTCTCAACCACGACTTCAACAAGCGCTTCAAAGGCNCTCTAAGGATCAAAAATCTATTGAACGACCAGTATTCGGAGGTATTCAGCTATCGAGGAACAGGACGCACNGTATTAGCAGGTCTAGAGTACCGATTCTGACATAAACTGGTCAGCTCTGGAGCTCTAGAGGAGAACAGCCTTCTTTCACAAACTGTTGTACAGCCTGATCTAGCGACATGATGTCCTGCGCTTTACCGCCTAACCGCCTGACCGCGACTGTNGACTCTTCTGCCTCTCGTTTACCAACCACTAAAATGACGGGAATCTTGGTGACGCTGTGTTCACGAACCTTATAAGAGATCTTCTCATTTCTTAGATCNAGCTCGGCCCGTACNCCTGACGAAAGCAATCGNTCTTTAACTAATTGCGCGTACTCATTAGCTTCATCGGTAATAGATGCAATCANGATCTGTGTGGGCGATAGCCAGAATGGGAGACGTCCCGCAAAGTGTTCTATTAATATTCCACAAAATCTTTCTACAGAGCCAAACAATGCTCGGTGAATCATCACCGGCTCCCTTCGTTCTCCGTCCGAGTCCACGAATGTCGCACCAAGACGCTCTGGCAAATTGAGATCGACCTGAATCGTACCGCATTGCCAATCTCTTCCTATGGCATCTCTCAACACAAACTCGAGCTTGGGACCATAAAACGCTCCTTCACCAGGGTTGAGTTTGTAATCCAAACCTGCAGCCTCGACCGCAATTTTAAGGGCAGCTTCAGATCGATCCCATATCTCATCGGACCCGACTCGCTTTTCAGGCCGATCTGAAAACTTGACGACCACATCCTCAAAACCGAAGTCCTTGTAGATATCAAGTACCAACTTAGTGACTTTAACGCACTCTTCGGTGATCTGTTCCTCAGTACAAAAAATGTGTGCATCGTCCTGTGTAAAGGCCCGCACCCTCATCAATCCGTGGAGAGCCCCCGATGGCTCATAGCGATGAACTTTCCCAAACTCTGCAAGATACAAGGGAAGATCTCGATAACTTTTTATACCCTGCTTAAACACTTGAACATGACCAGGACAATTCATCGGTTTTATAGCAAACACTCTGTCATCCGGCGTCTGCGTTAGGTACATATTTTCACCGAATTTCTCAAGGTGACCCGACTTATCCCACAAAGTTCGATCTAAAATCTCAGGAGTATTGACCTCCTGATAACCGGCTGCATTCTGTTTTTGTCGCATGTAGTCGATTAGTTTCTGAAACATGGTCCAACCCTTTGGGTGCCAGAAAACAGCTCCAGGCCCTTCCTCTTGAAGGTGAAACAAGTTCATCTCTCGACCCAGCCTGCGATGGTCTCTCTTTTCTGCTTCTTCCAGACGAGTGAGATACGCTTTCAAATCTTTTTTATTCTTCCAAGCGGTGCCATAGATGCGCGTCAACATCTGGTTTTTTGAGTCTCCCTTCCAATAAGCCCCTGAAATATTGGTTAACTTGAACTCCCCTATATGTGACAACGAGGGAAGATGGGGTCCCCGGCACAAATCGATAAAGCCCGAATCTTTTTGTTCGTAAATCTGAAAGTTATCCTCTTGTTCGGATTCTTGAATAATTTCCGCCTTGTAAGATTCTGAGAGGTTCAGAAATTTAGCGACGGCTTCTTGCTTACCGTTATAGCTTTTCTCTATTTTTGACTCAGTCTTAATGATCCGTCGCATCTCACTCTCGATAGATTCAAGGTCATCCGAAGAGATAGCTTCCTCAAACAGCACGTCATAATAGAAACCATTTTCTATCGTTGGTCCAATCGCCAGCTTACTGGAGGGGTATAAATTCTTAACGGCACTCGCTAAGACCTGGGCGGTTAACGTGTGTCGCATGATTTCGAGTCCGTCTTCACTGTCAACCGTGATTATAGAAACGAGATCACCGTCCGCTAGAGGATCACAGAGATCCCTTTGCTCCTGATGAACTGTCATCGCTATTGCTGACTTAGCCAGACCAGGACCTATGGACTCAGCTAAATCAAAGCCGTTGGAACCAGAATCCAGCTCTTTTATCGAACCATCCGGTAAAGTAACGCTTATCACTGAGCGGTTCTCCCTACTCGAAAAACCCTATTCTGCCAAAACGCGCTTCTGCATCCAATATTTAGTAGTGTGAATTACCTCTCGAAGAAAGAAATCAGCCGAGATATCCTTGAATCAATATTCTAACAACCCAGCACGCCTATTCATGACAAATCAACTTGATCCGCAATTAAAGCTGATAAAAGAGCTCATAGAATTTCCTACGGTGTCTCGAGATTCCAACCTAGAGCTCATCAACTTTATTTCGCACTACCTCAAATCGTATGGGATAGAAAGCAAACTAATACATAGCGATTGCGGAAACAAAGCTAATCTGCTGGCAACTATTGGCCCGAATATTGGCGGGGGTATTGTCTTGTCTGGACACACCGACGTGGTTCCTGTGGATGGACAGGATTGGCACAGCGACCCGTTTCGTCTGGATCAGAGAGAAGGTCGACTGTACGGTAGAGGGACCTCAGATATGAAGTCGTTTTGTGCAATCGCCCTGTCTTTGGTGCCAGAAATGCAAGGACTCAAACAGCCCATTCACCTGGCATTATCCTACGATGAAGAAGTTGGCTGTTTGGGGACTAAAAGTTTAATCAAGTTAATCAAAGAAGAAATACCAGAACCCCTAGGAGTAATCGTTGGCGAACCCACCGAAATGCGAATTGTGACGGCCCATAAGGGCATCACGCACTTTCTTACGACTGTAACCGGTTATGAAGCGCACTCTAGCCAGCAACACCGCGGTGTACCCGCAATCATGTACGCCGGACGGATTATAAATTGGCTAGCGGAACGGCAAAGCAAGAATGCCGATCTCGAAGACAAGAAATCTGGTTTCGAACCAGGCTATACAACCCTTCACTGCGGGTTAATCAAAGGAGGTACCGCAGCCAACATATGCGCGAGGGAATGCACCTTCGAAACCGATATCCGAACGATGCCCGGAGAGTCTCCCGAGGACTATCTCGAAGAGCTTCAAGATTACATAAAGAACACGTTAGAACCTCAAATGAAGTCCATTCAACAAAGCACTAGCATTGAAATTTCCCTAAAGGCGAACGTGCCAGGGTTCAAAGCTTCAGACGACGACCCNATGGTTCAGCTTGTCAAACAGATTACCGGTCAGAACGCCTCTGAAGTAGTGGCCTATGGCGCGGAATCAGGACACTTCCAAGAAGCAGGGTTCTCGGTCGTAATGTGTGGACCTGGCTCCATTGATCAAGCGCATCAGCCAAACGAATTCATCGAGCTGTCGCAAGTAGAAGCAGGCAAAGTCTTCCTTCAAAACATTATCAACAAGTTATCCTAAACTCTCCCGTGACATCTAAAGCTTACGACTGCGCGATATTTGAGAACCCACCCTGGCTTAAATCAAAACGCAAATACAAAATGGGACTCAATCCAACAAGTCTGGATGGTTGGATAACAATGCATCCGAAGACCGAGATCATTGACCATAAAAAGCAGTTACTAGTAAAAAAATACAAGACAGTGGTGGCGCTGACTAAGAAGAGTTTAGCGGGGCAAAAGGCATTCGCTGAGTTCACAGGTCTGGATAACCTATCCACATATCCTGACTCGATTGCCAACGTAGCTTCACAGATCGCGGAGGATGTATGCATCATTGATACATCAGATAGTAATCGCTTTGTTGCTGGATGCGTTTGCTCACCAAGTTATTGGGATCTCAACAAGAAAATTGGGCAACCGCTTTGGAATGTTCACGAGACCGTTGATGGGCTCAATAGCTTTTTAGGAGAAAACATCGATCGATTCATTACCGGACTGACTTATGGACGTCCATTTCAACGCGAAAACTGGTTTATCCATGGAGATACCAAGCGAATGCATTTGTCTCCAGAGGAGGATCTCAATAATGAACCAANGTCCTGGTTTATTAGAACAGAACGAGAAACACTGTGCAGAATTCATGAAGACTTCATCGTTTTCACAATCAATCCTCGATTCGTTCCTCTTAACTCAATCCTCGACTACCCGGAGGCCCTTAATAGCCTAAAGACGGTTCTCAAAGGCTTTACCGAGGAGGAGATTACTTACTTCGGTGGTCGCAAGAAATTCGCGCAATTAACTAACTTTCTTGAGAACAACAGCACAAACTCTTGANGCTAANAGGTCGTGGTCTTAAGTTTCGCTAAAAGTGTTGCTGGATCATCCTCGACAAAAAGTGAANCCAAACAGTCGTTCGCCACAAACCCTTCTCGAGTGGCATGGTGAAGAAAAGCAAGTAACTGATCATAAAACCCAAAGGCATTTAATAGGCCCACTCTTTTTTGGTGGTACTCGAGATCTGTCAAAGCGAGTACTTCAAATAACTCATCTAGAGTTCCAACACCTCCCGGCAATACTATGAACATATCCGAGTATTCGATCATTCGGTTTCGTCTGTCAGACATTGAGGGTGTAACTTCCAAAGACTCAAGGCCTTCGTGAGCGACTTCGATTTTCATCAACTTATCCGTGATTACACCACAGACCTCTCCACCGGCGCCGATGCAGCCATCAGCCACACGCCCCATAAGACCGACCCTACCGCCTCCATAGACAAGTCTAAAATTCTCACCCGCTATCAACCTACCTAACTCGGTCGCAATTTCCATCCATCGTTCGTCTACCGCGTTGCTCGCGCCACAAAAGACACCCACACTTTTTTTTACGTTAATCAAAGACTTTGCCACGCGTTTTACATATCAGGCCGACAGCTTCTTACCGAGGGCAATTCGATAAAATACGGGAACTGCAAGCAGTGTCAGTAAGGTGGCAAAGGCAAGACCGCTCATAATACAAACAGCCATTTCCCTAAAAAAAGCATCTGCCAACAGAGGTGACATACCTGCAATGGTAGTGCCCGCAGCTAAAATAACGGGACGTAATCTGCTGATACTAGCTTCGGTCATGGTTGCAAGATTAAACTCACTCTCCTCGAACCGCTTATCAATCTCGTCCACCAATACAATACAGTTCTTTATCAACATACCCGACAGGCTAAGAAAACCCAGAAAAGAGGGAAAAGTAAATGCTAAGTCAGTAGCGAGAAGCCCCAAGGCGACCCCACAAAAAGTCATGGGCACGGTCAACCAAATCACTATGGGTTGCTTTAATTTACCAAACATCAGGATAGTGATTACAAACATAATGAGTAGGGCAAATGGTATTTTTTGATTAATCACCTCATANGCTCTCGCATTAGCCTCAAACTCACCACCCCATTCCATTCGATATCCAGGCGGCAACGGGATTGCCTCTATCTCCCCCCTTATCTCACTGAACATGAGGTTAAAATTAAATCCCTTCGGAGGGTTTGCTTGAGCCTGCACTGTTCGAAAGCGATCGTAGCGAAAGATCGTCGCATCTTCGGCGCGCATCTCAAAACGCGAGACAATTTGTGATATTGGAACGTAGGTTTGCTGTGTTGGGCTCCATGCCAAGCGGTCCATCAAACGATCCACTCCGCCTCGTTCTTCCAATGGCGCTCTGGCGATTATTGGTATTACTTTGTCCGCATCCCTAAACACACCAACCGTAATACCCTGACTGCTGTAGGCCAAAGATTGGGCGAGGTCTGCTCGAGTAACTCCCGCCAACCGCGCGCGAGTCTCGTTGAATTCTGGAACAAGCTTTAAGGCTGGCTGGCGCCAATCGATTTTTCTATCAATCAGATCGTGATCCAAATAAATCGATAACGCTTTCTCCCCTAACTCTCTCAACACTGCATTGTCTGGACCAGAAAACCTCACTTCAAATTTCGAGGTGCTGCCAGAGGTGAACTCCGCACGCGTAACTTGAATCTGAGCGCCTGGTTTTTCAGCTTGCATTCTTGCGTCAATTCGTTTGATTAGGTCATCCATTTCCTCCACGTTGCGCACTCTCACGACGAGCTGCGCATAAGAGGAGTTTGGTTGCTCGGGACGCATGATTGCTGTAAAACGAGTCGCGCCTCGGCCTACGAAACTAGTAACTGCCTCGACTTCCTCATATTCCTGAATGAGATCCTCTAGCTCAGTTACCCCCTCTAAGGTCGAATAAATGTTGGAACCTTCTGGCAAACGGTAATCCACGTAAAAAAGAGGAGTATTTGTTCTAGGGAAAAAAGCCTGCTTCATATATTGCGCAGAATAGATACAAGCACCCGTTATCCCTACGATCAACATCGCTGTAATCCATCGCCGTCTAAGCCCAAATCCCAGTAATGCTCGGTAAGGTGTGTATAGCGGCCCCGTATAAAGATCTTTCTCTGCTATAGCCTCGCGAGTTTTTAACAAATAACTGCCAAAAAGAGGCACGACAGTAATGGCTAGAACCCAGCTCAATAGTAGAGAGATAGCCACTACCTGAAACAAAGAGCGTAAAAAGTGGCCGCCCGCATCATTGGACAGGCTAATCGGTCCAAAAGCAGTAATCCCGATTATGGTGGCACCGAGAAGCGCAAACTGGGTTCTGCGTACAGACCTGGAAGCAGCTTCAGCAGGAGTCAACCCTCTCCTTACGCCAATCACCATACCCTCTGCTACTACAATTCCGTTATCTACCAGCATTCCCATAGCAATCATCAATGCGCCTAAAGAAATACGCTGCAGTTCGATTCCAGCCAAGGACATAATAAAAATCGTACCTAAGACAGTGAGCAACAGAGCTGCCCCTACAACTGTTCCGGCTCGCCAGCCCATAAAAACGCACAACGCTGTGATCACCGTAAGTACCGATAGAATCAGATTCCGTAAAAATTCCGTGATCGATTCTTCCACCGCAGTATGCTGCGCATATATCGTTTCAACCTGAACACCTAGAGGCAGCAAAGACATAATCTCGTTTAGTTTGGCATCAACCTTCTTGCCTACATCAACCACGTTTTTACCNGGAACCACCGAGACCCCTAGGGTAAATATTTCCTTGCCTTCATGTCTGATAATTTGTTCCGGAACCTCGATCCGCTCTCTTTTTATCGTCGCGACGTCCGCTAACTCGAGAATTTGAGTAGACCCGGGTTTACCAATGCGCATCTCACCTATTGCCTCTACACTGCTAAATGCCATTTCAGGGGCAATTCTTAGACGGCGGCTACCAGACACAAAGGTTCCNGAAGAAAACACCTGATTTTCAACTACGAACCTAGACAATAGGTCATCAATGGGTAAACCAAGACGGGCGAACTTGCGACTATCGAGTTCAACGTAAACCGCTTCTCTGGGAAGACCAGCAACCTGAACTTTTGCAACGTGCTCGACCGATTTGAGTTCAGTNCTCAACTTTTTGGCAATATCATGAATCTCGTCTGGCTCGTAATCCACTGCCGAAACCGCATACATGATTCCATAAATATCACCAAAGTCGTCCTCGACGATCGTAGGACCAACCCCGGGCGGAAAACGCATTGAGGCTTCAGAGACCCGTCGGCGCAGCTCGTCAAATATCTGCGCTGTTTGTCCTCCGCCACTATATTCTTCTTGGATTTCAACCATCACTTCGGAACGGCCAGAGATGGATTTTGATGTTAANTTTTCGATATANGGTAGNTCCTGCAGNGCCGCTTCNATNGGATCTGTAACTTCCTGCTCTACCTCTNAAGCCGANGCACCTTCATANGGGGTGATNACNTATGCATACATTAAAGGGAAAACCGGATCCTCTAGCCTACCCACCGTATCAATNCCTATCACACCCCCGNCAATACACAGCAAAACCAGCATCCAGCTGTATAAAGGCCTTTCAATGGATAAGCGCGCAATATCGTTCATNNCNATTTAATCNGTGTCTTCGTTAAGTAATCGTATTTTCATACCCTCTCGAAGCTGATCAGCGCCNGACGAAACCACTAACTCACCTTTCTCTAACCCACTCTCAACATAGACGCCCTTCGGATCAGGCCTATCGACTTGGACGTAACGTTTTTCCACCTCCTGGGTGTTTTCGTCATATACCCACACATACATACGCTTGTCTGTGTCGGTCACCAACGCATTGATGGGCAGAAAATATTTCNGCTGCTGGNCAGGCCGGTCNGCCTGATGAACAAGCACTGCGGCCGTCATNCCTGGNAGAATCTCCCAGGAATCCGGACGAGGCATGGACAAAGAGACTTCGTAGGTCTGACCTATGGANTTCGCATCGCCTCGATTTTCCNTNTAGGTCAACGGAAACATCTGGCCCGGGATAAAATCAAAAATCGCGAATAACGACACCTGATCATTACCAATTACTGTAGAGAGCATCTGTTCCGGAATACTCACTACAACCAGTAGCTCATGCAGGTCATTTAACCGAACAATCTTATCCCCCACTCTTGTCTTGACATAGTTATCGACGTACCTGCGCGATACATAGGCATCAAAA
>PBUF01000104.1 GCA_002727775.1 Gammaproteobacteria bacterium | reverse complement strand
TCAGGCTTATAGGGGTCACGAAGACCCAAAGCGCAGATACAGTTAGACAAGCCTACAATGCAGGCATTACGGATATCGGAGAGAACTATCTCCAGGAAGCCTTGACAAAAATGGATGCGCTGCGAGACCTGGATATAGGGTGGCATTTTATTGGGAGTATTCAGTCCAATAAAACACGACTAATTGCAGAGAATTTTGAGTGGGTACATAGCGTAGATAGTTTGAAACTTGCGACAAGGCTAAGTGATCAATGCCCTAAAGGTAAAACACTGAATCTTTTAATTCAGTTGAATGTCGACAAAGATCCAAACAAAAGGGGTATCGATGTGAGCGAAATCGAAGAGTTAGTCTCTAAAGCTGCCGATCTCCCCAATATAAAAATCAGGGGGCTAATGGTTATATTAGCTAAACAGACCAACCCAGTAGTTGGCTATAAAACCGCATCTCGAATATTTGAAAAACTGAAAACTCTGAAATCAAATCAAGAGAATATATACTGGGACACCCTGTCGATGGGCATGTCAAAAGATTTTGAACAAGCAATCCAATCGGGCTCGAATACCATTAGATTAGGGACCAATTTATTCGGACCTCGAGGAAACTGAAATTTTAGATACTTTTACACCATGAAATCTCAAAAAAAACTGGATAAAGAAATTGCTTTTATCGGTTCTGGCAATATGGCCATCAGTATTCTAAGCGGCCTAGTTGAACAGGGATACGAACGATCAAAACTCAGAATATCTGATCCAGACGCAGACCAAAGGAGNCGGGCTGAAGAATTCGGTGTTGGCCTTTTTGAAGACAACAACGAATGTGCGCATGGCGCTGAGTTAATTCTGATCTGCGTCAAACCACAAATCGTTAAAAAGGTGTGCCAAGAACTGACTTCAACTAGCGAGCAACTCGTCATCTCGATTGCGGCAGGTATTACCACCAAAGCCTTATCAGACTGGTTACCTAGAAAACAGTCGATTATTAGGTGTATGCCCAATACACCAGCTTTAATACGGCAAGGCATCACTGGGTTATACGCNAACGAGCATTCGACTCCCGAACAAAAAGAAAATACAGCACAACTCTTAGGTTCAGTCGGAACCACTCTTTGGGTATCAGAAGAAAACAAACTCGATGTCATCACGGCAATCTCTGGAAGTGGTCCGGCCTATTTTTTCTATCTTATGGAGCAGATGATCNTANCAGGCATAGAATTGGGAATTACTGAAAACGAAGCCCTNGAACTNACCCTACAGACGGCTCTAGGCGCGGCAAGATTNGCTAGTAGAGAGCAACAAGATACTCCAAAGTCACTTAGAGAAAAGGTAACCTCGCCGGGAGGNACAACCCAAAGCGCTCTCCAAACTTTCAAGGATCATGGCATGGACGAAGCATTTAGACTTGGGATCAAAAACGCCTTTTTACGTTCAAAAGAATTATCTCAAGAGTTTGGAAATTAATGATGGGCGGATTAGTCAATTTAATCGACTTAATTTTCCATCTCNCTAGCCTGTTATTTTTGATTAGATTCTTATTGCAGGCTTCANGCGCCGATTATTACAACAGCCTGAGCCAAGCTGTTATCAAAGCTACAGACAAATTAGCCAACCCCTTAAGAGGGCTCTTAAAGCCCTATAAAAATCTAGATCTTGCATCNCTAACAATTGCCTACCTATTCTGTGTTGCCTTTTATTTCGCCATTTTCGCAATGATGAACNCCGTACCAACTTGGTCAAATCTNTTAGTTATGTCATTAGCCCGTACAGGCGAAATAGTATTAAGCTTCTACTGGTGGTCAATCTTGGCAACCATTATCGCAAGTTATTTTGCCCAACAAGGCGTTCATCCGGCGATCGCACTTCTCCAGGACATCGTGGAGCCGATTTTAGAACCGGCTAGACGTCTAATACCTGCTCTTGGACCCCTCGATCTTTCCCCAATCCTGGTCATCTTTACGATCAGCCTGTTGCAAAATTTTTTAAAACAAATCACATGAACAAATTAGGCAATTCTGTTGGTTTGGTCATAGAAAAATCGTTTAAAGAACCAAATCCCTTTTTGCTCAAATCAGGGCTAACACTCCCCGGATTTGAAATAATTTATGAAACCTATGGTGAACTTAACCATAANAAATCAAANGCAATACTTATTTGCCATGCGCTTTCCGGCCACCATCATGCTGCTGGCTACCATTCACCCGAAGATCAAAAGCCAGGATGGTGGGATTCATGTATAGGGCCNGGNAAACCNATAGACACGAATAAATTCTTTGTGGTCAGCCTGAACAACTTAGGAGGCTGTCATGGAAGCACTGGNCCATCNAGTATCAATCCAGAAACAGGCGAAATATATGGTTCGGACTTCCCTTCANTTGCNGTGGANGATTGGGTCAAAAGCCAAACCATGCTTTCAGANCACTTAGGGATACAAAAATATGCCGCTATTATAGGAGGTAGTCTAGGAGGCATGCAGNCGATGCAATGGGCCATTGACTATCCAGAGNGACTAGACAACGCNATAGTCATTGCNGCGGCTTCAAAACTCTCTGCTCAGAATATCGCCTTCAATGAAATCGCAAGACACGCTATCGAGACCGATCAAGACTTTCATTCAGGCAANTACATAAAATACGATAANCGTCCTACTCATGGNCTTATGCTCGCTAGAATGGTGGGNCACGTCACCTACCTTTCTGATGATGGCATGGGAACCAAATTTGGAAGAGAGCTTCAAAACCCCACAGACGGAGAAGACAGCGAATTTCAAATTCAAAGCTATTTGCACCACCAGGGATCGGCTTTTTCCAAAAGCTTCGATGCAAACACTTATATCCTNATGACCAAGGCTCTTGACTATTTTGATCCGAGCGCTAAGCACGAAGGAGACTTAAAACGGACCTTTGAATCGGCAAAATGCAACTTCCTTGTCATTTCNTTTACTTCNGACTGGCGCTTTTCTGTAGATCGCTCTAGAGAAATTGTTTCAGCCCTAATTGCGGCTAACAAAAATGTCTCCTCGACCGAAATCGAGTCAGANCATGGTCATGATTCATTCTTACTGCCACTTCCGAAATATTTTAATACCTTAAAAGCATACATAACGCGGATTGAGAAGGAACTTCATGAGATCTGACTTACAGTTAATCGCTGATTTGGTTCAACCTAAAACCAGAGTTTTGGACCTGGGTTGCGGAAATGGTGAGCTGTTGAGCTATTTGAAAAAACATAAGTCAGTAACCGGATATGGTCTAGACGTTGACGCCGTAAACATTGAGCAATGTCTCCAAAAAGGAGTCAACGTAATTGAACATGACCTAAACAGGGGACTGGAAAGCTTCGCGAGTAATAGCTTCGAAATAGTGGTGATGACCGAAACACTGCAATCTGTGAAAGCCCCTGATCAACTATTATTAGAGATGCTTCGAATTGGCAACGAATGCATTGTCTCTTTCCCCAACTTCGGTAATTGGAGATGCAGACTACAGATTAGCATGGGGAAAATGCCTATATCACCGCATTTACCAAACAACTGGTTTGATACTCCTAATATTCATCTATGTACTTGCCATGATTTCGAGATTCTTTGTAACAGCCTGAATATCAACATAGTCGAAAAGAGATACGTAAACAGTCAACATGACAGCAGGCCCTTTATCAAAGTTGCACCTAATCTACTGAGTGCTTTCGCGTTTTACAGATTGGGAAAATCATAATGCGTTCTCGTCTGACAATCTTACTAGCGAGTCTGCTAGCTGTTATGCAAACTTCGGCCGAAACCTTTGAGACACAAAATGGGCTCACAATACACTACTCCATCGTGCCAACGCTGATGCTGCCCAAAAATATAGTCAATCAATACCAGATTGTGCGTGCGAATGATCGGTCTATTTTAAATATCGCTATAAAGGATCAAAATGGCTCTTCGGTAAAAGCATCCATAGAAGGAAAAAAAGAAAACTTACTTGGCCAACAGGAAGAATTAAGCTTTAGCGAATTCTCCGAGGGTGANGCTATATACTATGTAGCAGCATTTAAGCATGGGAAAGAGGAGTTCTTAAGATTCTCCACGGAAATACAGCCTCCTAACAAAAAATCAGAAACATTAAGGTTTTCGAAAAAACTGTATTTGGGGGAAGAATGAAAATAGTTCTCGCAACAAGAAATCAAGGTAAAGTCAGAGAACTGNTGCCAATTTTGAAACCACTTGGCTTCGAACTGGTTACCCAAGATGATCTCGATATCCCAAGTCCAGAAGAAACAGGGAAGACTTTTATCGAAAACGCGTTGATAAAAGCGCGCGAGGTATCGCGCTTCTCTGGTCTACCCAGCATAGCGGACGATAGTGGAATCTGCGTCCCGGCCCTAATGGGTCAACCAGGTATCTATTCCGCGAGATATGCCGGGCCGTCAGCTACAGACCAGGAAAATAACGAAAAACTGGTAAATGCTCTTCAAACTAATTCAGAAAATGGCGCCTTCTACTATTGCGTTCTCGTCTTCATAAGGCATGAAAACGACCCAACGCCAATAATTGGAACAGGCGAATGGCATGGCTCAATAGTACAGACCCCAAGCGGCCAAAACGGTTTTGGCTACGACCCCTATTTCTGGCTAGAAGAATACAATTGCACCGCAGCTGAACTATTACCAGAGAAGAAAAACCAAATAAGCCACAGAGCACAAGCCTCACAGGATTTATCGACCAAGCTGCGAAAAATCAGTCTTTGATGCTATCTTCTCCAGGGCTCTACATTCATTTTCCTTGGTGTATCAAAAAATGTCCATATTGCGATTTTAACTCTCACCCCATAAGAGGTGCAGCGCCACAAAAAGAGTACTTTAAAGCGGTAGCAAAAGATTTAGCGCACCAACAAATAGCCTTCGGGCTTAAAAGGTATAAGTCGGTTTTCTTTGGCGGAGGCACCCCTAGTCTCGCATCTCCGAGTTATATTGAAAAAGTATTAACCGCTACCAAATTGGACGAGAGCGCTGAAGTTACCCTGGAACTTAATCCAGGCGCTCTTGAGTTTAACAACCTTTCCGAGCTGAGAAGCGCCGGCGTTAATCGAATTTCAATGGGTGCCCAATCATTCGATGACCAGCACCTAAACACCTTGGGCAGAATACATAACAGTCGTGAAATCCTTAGCGCGTTTGAATCGCTTAGAAAAACCGGGTTTACCAACATTAATGTTGATCTAATGTGGGGCCTTCCCAATCAAACTGTCACAGAGGCCATAAGAGACCTTAAACAAGCAATAGCTCTTAATCCGGAACACATATCTTGGTACCAGTTAACAATAGAGCCCAAAACCGAATTTTATATAAATAGACCAAAGCTACCCCGCGAATCTACGTTGGGCCAAATCGAAGAGGAAGGCTTGCATCTTCTTTCAGATCATCGTTACCAAAGATACGAAATTTCAGCCTTTGCTAAGGATTCATTTGAATGCCATCACAATTTGAACTATTGGAATTTCGGTGATTATCTTGGTGTCGGTGCGGGCGCGCACGGGAAACTAACCTTTCCAAACAGAGTAACCAGAACACAAAAACCGAGTCAGCCAAGAATTTATCAAAACAATCCATCTGAAACATCCATAATCAACATTATGCAAAAAGATCTNATTCTAGAATTCATGATGAACGCCTTGAGACTTGTCGAAGGTGCGGATTGGTCTTCTTTTGAGCGCAATACTGGATTGCATTTCTCAGATGTAGAATCTACTTGGAGCAAACTTTCTAATCTTGGCCTGGTTAATCCGAACAAATGTCAAACGACACCATTTGGCTATAGAAATCTTGATAGTGTCTTAGAGCGCTTTTGCTTCTGATCGATCACGAGGTTCTTTCATAGGTAAAATCGAANACCTTATGCTNAAGGTTNATNCCTCTACTTTCGAATTTTGTAGGTCGATCTCTTTCACCTNGAGCCAANGCGGTCCTGTCGACAATCTGCACAAACNCAGTATTTTTTTCAATGCAGGANAAAATCCAATCAGCGTAGGGTTTCCAGTCTGTAGCTATCTGCAAACGCCCGCCTTTTATCAATACCCTCTCAACTTGGCAGATAAATTCCTTCTGAATGAGCCTTCTTTTATGGTGCCTTTTTTTTGGCCAGGGGTCGGGGAATAAGATTCGAATCTCGTCAACCGAACTATTAGGTAGTTCAGCAATCGCGATTTGAGCGGGAGCCTCGATGACTCTAACGTTCTCTATGCCTTCGTCAACAAGTTTNGAGAAAAGCGANCCTATACCTGGCCTATAGAGTTCAATACCCAGNACCANCGCATCNGGCGATTCTATTGCCCAACGCGCGAGCTCTACCCCCATTCCAAANCCGATCTCTATNTTCAGTTTTTGNCTAGATGNCNTGCGCNCCAAGTCAANATGNTTAGCCAAGTCAGTGATNAAATATTGGTTNCCGTAACGCTCTATTGCAGACTTCTGCGCGGAGGTTATTCGNCCTCTAAAGCTCGTANATAGGGNTTTGGCAGNCAAGCTGNCCGTATNNGCGTCCTCATCGTGAATNAAATGCATCGTAAACTATTAATAGCCAACCCAGAATGAGAAATAAACCCCCAAGAGGCGTGATTGGCCACATCCAATCCCAGCTGAAGAGAAGCATTAAGTAAATACTACCACTGAACATCAAAGAGCCAAGGAGAATGAAGGTACCGCTGGCGACACTTTGGAATCCAGCCTTCCCATTTTCTTGCTTGGTGCCAATAGCAAACAATAGAATCGCGTGCAGCAACTGGTAGTCCACGCCCGTCTGCCAACTCATAAGCGCGTGCTCCCCTAAAACCTCCGTCAATCCATGAGCGCCCCAGGCGCCTAACATCACTCCTGTTGAACCCAATAGGCCAGCAGTTACCTGGAATAGACGATGAGATTGGATAGCAGGCCTTTATTGAGAGCGAACAGGTGCTTGGGTTACTGCTGCATGTGATTTTTTATTTTCACCATCGCATTTTTTTCGATCTGGCGTATTCTTTCAGCCGAAACGCCATAGTTCGACGCTAACTCGTGGAGTGTGGCTTTTTCGTCCGAGAGCCACCTTTTCTGTAGAATTTCTCTACTTCGAAGATCAAGGGCAGACATAGCCAATTCGAGCCTTCTCCTGTTATCCCGCTCCTCGCTACTTCGCAGCACAGAATCAGCAGGGTCGTCTATGTCAGAAGTCAAATATTGGGAAGGCGACAAGGGGGCGTTTTCTTCATCAGAGTCGTAACCATCATATCCAGCATCTGATGCTGTCAACCGACTTTCCATTTTAACTACTTCGGCCACGGGCACACCAAGGTCCTCTGCGATTACTTTCGATTCATCAGCGGTCAACCAATTCAGACTCTTTTTTGCCGACCTAAGGTTGAAGAACAATTTTCTCTGCGCCTTCGTCGTCGCCACTTTTACTATACGGAAGTTTTTCAGGATGTATTCGTGAATTTCAGCCTTAATCCAATGCACTGCGAAAGAAATCAGACGAACACCTACGCTAGGGTCAAAACGTTTCACCGCCTTCATTAAGCCAACATTCCCTTCTTGAATTAAATCCGCTTCATTCATGCCATAGCCTCTGTAGCTACGAGCCAAATGAACAACAAAACGCAAATGAGCGACTACCAATGATCTTGCTGCTTCGATGTCTCCTTCACGGACAAATCGCTCTGCCAATATCTTTTCTTCTTCCGCATCCAAAATGGGAAAATTACTGATAGTCTGCAGGTAAGAATCTATATCCTGGCCTGGTGCCAAGTTAGATAAACTCATTACATCTGTTGTCATTACACTGTCTCCAAAAGCATGTGGTAATATTAGCACTCTCAGAGGCAGAGTGCTAAGATTAATCGACTTCCGCACGAGATGTCTATAAAATGTCTATATAATATCATTTAAACGAGATATATCCACTAATATTACCGATTATTTAGATTTAATCTAGATATGTCTAAATATTGTCTATTTAATGACTGAACAAGTTAACAGTCGGTGAAGAGGGCGGGATAGGAAGTGAGCTGTCTACTAGGCTTAGAGAAAACCGGGAAACGCAGTTGAGATTCGCAGCTTCTAGAAATGCTGAGCCTCCGAAAGGGGTGACTATCAGCTGATTGCTATTGGAGCAGAAGTCTGACAGATCGATCCCTAA
>PBUF01000103.1 GCA_002727775.1 Gammaproteobacteria bacterium | reverse complement strand
GGACTTCTTTTCCAGATTTTTCCGAGGAAACTGCCGAGAGGAACGAGTGCGCCGGTCCTTACTAAGCCTTGACCCAGAATCATGAGAGCGCACACTGCAATCAAGGCCTCATGAGCAAAGCCATAGAATAAAGATAGAGGGTTTAAATTAGCCAAGGGGAAAATCGAGAAACCCACCGCCAGAACGACTAACAACCCCAGAGAAGTTAGCTCTAGCCTTAATTTATCTCGGGTAAACAAATAAAGAGTGATGACAGTCAATGTCATGACCGCCAGAGCATGTAGGTTAGGCAGTTCCGGAAGGCTGTGCAAACTCTCATCCTTTCTAGAAGGTTTCAGTTTCTGATTGAGCCAGATTTTGCGTGGGAATTGAAACGCTTTTGCGAAGAATCCGCCGAGAGTCAGCGGTACTAGCCAGGTTAGTTGGTGCTTGCGATCGGAGTAGCGGTATCGATAAGATCCAGCGCTATAAAGCCAGCCTCTTTGATTAATGCATCGTCCTCGATTTTTTCAAGGTCGTCCTCTGAAGTGAGTTCATCTTCTTCTCTTTCTTCTTCAGATTCCTGTTCTTCGAGTTCTTCAAGTTCCTCGAGATCATTTGCCAGTTCCTTGCCTTTCGCTTTGCGCAGATCATTTTCCAAATTCAGGCGCCATTTGTCGTCTTCGCTTTTCTCGTCTCTTCGTTCTTGCTCGTTTAAAGATATGTGAGTGCGTTCTGCGAAGAGTTTGTTTCTGTCAGCAATGGCTTGAAAGTAGACAAAGTCCGGATTGTTTTTGATTCGAGACTCGTGGGCCTCTCGAATAGGGTAAAGAAATGGATCGATATTCGCGTAGATCTGGTAATTTGCAGGTCTTATTGTATCCCAGGGCATCGCGTCTTCGTGAGAGCTCTCCCCAATTTTGGAACTGTCGTATAATTCGGGGAACGAAATATCAGGAATGACCCCTTGATGTTGGGTGCTTTCCCCTGAGATTCGATAAAATTTCGCTGCAGTCAGTTTTAGCTGGCCTCTATTCAAAGGAATTAGCGTCTGAACGGTTCCTTTGCCAAATGTCTGATTTCCAATGACTACAGCTCTGCCATAATCCTGCATCGCTCCCGCAAAAATTTCAGACGCGGACGCCGACAGTCGGTTTACCATAACTACCAAAGGGCCATCCCAGTAGATCTGACTATCTTGATCGGCTAAGACAGAAGTCCTGCGCCTAGCCGACTTAACCTGAACCATAGGGCCTTCATCGATGAATAATCCTGTCAGCGATCTTGCCTCTTCGAGCGATCCACCGCCGTTACCCCTGAGGTCCACGACTATTGCTTTGACCTGTTGTGCTTTGAGTCTTTTGATAAGTTTTTTTACGTCACGTGTAGTGCTTTTGTAATCTGGATCTCCTGACTGCTTCCCCTGAAAATCGATGTAGAAGGTTGGGATGTCGAGTACGCCGATCAAGTGAGAACCTTGCTCATCTTTAATTTCTAGCAGTTTTGCTTGTGCTGCTTGCTCTTCTAAGCGTACGGTATTTCGCACTATCGAAATAATTTTGGTGATTTCCACGTCAGACTCTGAGTGGATGACTTCTAACCTGACTGTCGAATCTTTAGGTCCTCTTATTAGTTCTACGACATCGTCGAGCCGCCATCCCACGATGTCTATAAGCGGACCGGATTTTCCTTGACCGACTCCAATTATTTTGTCGGTGGGCTCGAGCGTACCCTCTTTGTCAGCAGGCCCAGCAGGGACTAGCCTGACGACAGACGTATGATCTTCTTCGCTCTTTAACACCGCTCCAATACCTTCAAGAGACAGAGACATATTGATATTAAAGTTTTCCGATGTTCGAGGTGAAAAATATACGGTATGAGGATCGTAAGATTTGGTAAACGCGTTGATATACAACTGGAACGCATCCTCGCTCTTAGTTTGAAGGGCTTGTTTTAGCTGGTTTTTGTAACGTTTAGTGAGCTGCTCGCTTATTTCTTCGTCGGTTTTATCGTTTAAGCGAAGGCTCAGCGCAGCAGCTTTCAAGCGTTTTTGCCAAACAATATCTCTCTCTTTGTCATTGGCAGGCCAGGGGAGTTCGTCTCTGGCAATACGGATACTATCCGGTAATTCAAAGTTAATACGGTCAACGCCTTTGTCAATTTCCTTGATAAGGAAATTGAGTCGATCAATCAGACTAGCCTGGTAACGATTAAAGATGGCAAAAGCTGGTTTCAAGTCTCCTCGTTTAAGTAGGTCGTCCAATTCATATCGAAATTCTTCGAATTCTTCAATGTCTTGTTGGGTGAAATAAGCGCGTCCGCGATCCAGGCTCTCGATGAATTTTTCGAAGATTTGGCTCGAAGCAGTATCATTGAGTTCTTTTTTTACGTAATGGTTGTGCCTTAACTGCTCAACAATAGTCAAATTGGTTCGATAATGTACTTCCAGAGGTGTCAGTACTTGTGGTTTTGTTATAGCAAGCTCTTCTGCAGAGTCACCCGTCGCAGTCCATGCTGACGAGGTCAGGGTAATTAATAAGGCGATTACTATAGGCGCCAATAAAACTTTTAAGTGTACGTAATTGAGCATAAAACTCTTTACCTGCCCAGTATGTAAGTCGGCTTGGTCGACCTGNCATTGTAGTGGGTATGTAACTGATAGGCACTAGTTATTTNCGCGTATTTGAAATAAATTGGNGAAGTNCGTNNGTCTTTTTGTGCCCNTCTGAGCATGGATAAAAGNGGTTCTGACTGANGGTTAAATCAATTTTTTTCGAATNAAAGAAAGGATNAGTNAATTGAGTATTTTAGNAAGAATTTTTGGCCAGGCGGTTTTTATTTTATCGGCTACCTTCTTTAGCCAGAGTGTCCAAGGCGCGTCAGATTTGACGATTCAGCAGATAGAGGAAGAGGGTGGTCTTGTCCAGTTGGCCTCTGGACTTCGTTACAAAGTAATTAGAGAAGGATCGGGCCCCAAGCCCTTGGTCAACGATACTGTAGTTACTCATTATCACGGGACCTTTCTCGATGGATCGATGTTCGATAGCNCGGTGCGGCGNGGCACTCCNGCAACGTTTCCAGTTAATGGAGTAATAAAGGGATGGACGGAGGCGCTTCAACTAATGAGCGTTGGCTCAAAATGGCGCTTAGTTATTCCGCCTCATCTTGCCTATGGTAAGCGTGGCATGAGAGGCGCTATCCCGCCGAACGCAACACTGATATTTGAGGTAGAGTTGCTAGATATAAGGTAATTTTGCTCGGGGTTCTTGTTCCGAACAGTAGTCAAACGAGAGTGTCGTTCGCAAATTAGGAGGGACTTTGCAGCCAAGCTTGTCTATCTGGAGGACTTCTGAGTTCGGTGCCTATCTGGGTACGACTGGTTTTTCGGGTATGGCGTTAGCGATGCAACAACTCTTGGTGAGTTGGATTTTGATTGGCATCCTCTCGTTGCCTGCTGACCAGGTTGGCCTCATCCAGGCGCTAGTTGGTATACCCGGTATAGTGGTTATGCTAGTGGGAGGGGCTAGTGCTGATCGAGTTGACGCAAGAGCCTTATTAATCAAAGTCTATTTGATCGCGCCTGTTTTGCCGCTTTATCTTGTTTATGTTGAACAGGCGGGGTCGCTGAGCGTGCTTACTGTGACTCTCTTTGGCCTAGGCATGAGCGTGGTGTCCTCCTACTCGATGCCGGCGCAGCAGGCTCTGCTTAATAGGGTGAGCGGTGATCAGGTTCAGGAGGCAGTAACAGCCGCTTCTGCGATTGGATTCGTCGTCCAGATTGGAGGCCTAATTGTTGCAGGTCAAATGGAGACCATTGGTGTTTCGCCAGTCCTAGTTTTTCAAGCCGTTAGTTTGGCATTGGCCGGAATTTTAATGTTTAGGGTAAGCAAGTTGGATCCAAAACAAAATTCAGCGAAGGCTTCGCCAATCAAGGAGATATGGGCGGGATTGCAGGCGACGTACCAAGACAAGGTAATCCTCAATGTGCTTTCAATCAATTTTGTCTCGAGTATATTCAATGCGGGCGCTTTCATGACCGTTTACCCATTTATTATCAAACGGGTCTACGATGGTGATGCCTTTATTTTGTCGATTCTGATGGCAATATTTTTTGCTGGTGCAGCTGTTTCTAATGCATTGTTACTGAAATTTATGCCTTTGCGCTCGCCTGGTAAAGTCTTTTTAATTATGCAGCTGTCTAGGATCTTTGTTTTGTTCCTGTTGTGGTTACAGCCCGCCTGGTGGTTATTGGTGGTCGCCACCATAGGCTGGGGTCTCAATATGGGTGTGACTACAAACTTGGCAAGAGCTATTGTCCAAGAGTCTGCTCAGGAAGCTTATCGCGGTCGCATTCTGTCCGCGTTCAGCGTAGGCATGTTGGGGAGTGCTCCCATTGGAGCCATCTTGCTGGGATGGCTAACGGAAGAATATGGGACTTCAGATGCTTTGGTACCAGCGATGTTTGTATCGTTTTTCTTGTTTTTGTATGGTGCTCGTTATACGAGTGTATGGCGTTATCAGAGCTAAGTTTGTCGCGTTTTAACACCTTTACTGGGTTAATGAGGTTCGAATTGATTGATAAAAAAAAATTACGAAGAGAATATTCATTTGGGAGTCTTGATCAAAGTGAGCTAGAAGTAACGCCTTATCTCCAATTTGTGAAATGGTTTAAAGAAGCTGAAGCTGAAGAATTGGTTGATGTGTCCGCTATGTCGCTTGCAACTTGCGGAGCTCAGGGTAAACCAAGCGTTCGTATTGTTTTGTTAAAACACTTCGATGAGTCTGGGTTTTGTTGGTATTCGGATTATGAAAGTTCCAAGGGGAAACAACTATCTGAGAATGATTACTGCGAGATCCTGTTTTATTGGAGGGAGTTTGACCGNCAGATCAGGATTTCTGGCAAAGTNACAAGGCTAGGTTCTGACGAGTCAGATNTGTACTTCAATCANAGACCTNTAGAGAGCCAGGCTGCNGCNGTAGCNTCTCGTCAAAGCNAACCTGTTGAAACNCGCGCGATNNTGGAAGAGCGATTTCANGCNGAAATTGCCAGGTCTGAAAAAGCTCGACTGGAGCGACCCGAAAGATGGGGAGGGTATCGGTTAATTCCTGAACAGTATGAATTTTGGCAAGGTAGAGAAGGGCGTTTGCATGATCGTTTTCGTTTCGCCAGTCATAACGGTCAATGGAAGGCAGAGCGGTTACAGCCCTAGGAATCGCTCTTCTGATAACAGTAATTAGTTAGTCTGGCAGACCAAGAACCCGCTTGGCGATGATATTCAACTGAACTTCTTTCGTGCCTCCTGCAATAGTAAGGGATTTTTGTTTTAACCAGGTTCGAGTTGCATCAATCTCTTGGTCAGAAAACGGTTCTCCGGACCAACCAATCCCCAGACTACCCATGACTTGAACGATCATTTCATCTCTTTCTTGCTCGATTAAAGCATTGCTCAATTTGACAGCAGATGAAGTAAATCCAGGCGCTCTTGCGCGGGTCTCTTCTATCGTTCGTTTTTGAGTTAGAGATTGTGCGGCTTTTTTCATCTGAAATTCGAGTAATCGAGCTCTAGTAGCACTGTCAGCCAACCTGCCACTTTCAATTGGAGAATACTTTAAAACGATTTCCTTTGTATCGTCGCGTGTGTTTCTGCCTCCTTGTGAGCCTGAGGTGTTGATTCCTGCGTGTGTCGATCTTTCAAATTGGAGTAGTCGCTTACCTGCACTCCAACCGTTATCGACTCCTCCGATCACGTCTGCTGAATCAGCGAGTGCATTGTTGAATACGGTTTCGTTAAAGGGAGATGCGCCAGATAGCAAACGGATCGGATGTACTTCCACTCCGGGTTGATCCATATCAACCAACACCAAACTGATACCCTGGTGCTTAGGTTTGTCGTCGCTCGTTCGAGCTAATACAAATATGTAATCGCAATCCATCGCATCGGATGTCCATGTTTTTCTTCCATTGATGAGATATTCGTCACCCGCTTTCTCAGCTCGGGTGGATAGACTTGCCAGGTCAGATCCAGCTCCCGGCTCGGAATAGCCCATTGCCCATCCTCCCTCTCCCCTTGATATTCCAGGAAGCCACTTCTCTTTTTGTTCGTCGGTACCGAGCTCCAGAATCGTAGGCCCTATATAGTTGACACCTCTGCCGGTAAGCGGGGTGCGGGCTCCGATTGCCATAAGTTCTTGGATAAGTATTGGATAGAGGTCATTTTCAAGATCAGCGCCGCCATACTCTTTTGGCCAGGTCGGCACAGTCCAACCCCTTTCGGACATTCTTTCGAGCCACAGAGCAACATCTCTTTCTAGGACAATTTTTGAGCTACCCCATGCTGTCTGCCCGGGCCCCTTTGCTCCTTCAGGACAATTGGTTTGAAGCCATGTCCTGGTCTCTAATCGAAATTCTTCTTTTTCCTTATTAGTACTCATTGAACTCTATCGCAAACGGCTGCTATTTTTTTACCGATCATTCCTACGCATAGGTCTTTATCGCACTTTTTGGCTCTACTGACAAAATCTGCCAAGGTGACGCTGTCTTTGGGGATCAGGTCACCGATTAGATTTGAGCTTGTTATCCTAGTACCTAGGCAAGTCGGGAATTGATAAAGCTCCGGTATTTTGTTCGTGAGATACGCGTAAGTGCGATCAAGTTTCTCCTGCTTAGCTTCCTCTTCCAAGTTGTTGGTCCCACTGGCTTGAGTTTTTGAGCGTTCGTTAATAACTGTCAGCAAACTGTTTGTTCGGTACCAGTAGAGCTTGAAGCTATCGTTGTCTTTTTTCAGTACAGCTATTTCCTTGATGGATCGATTCTTTGAGTCCTTTGATTCTATTTCCAGTTCAATAAATTCTCCACAAACCGAGTCAAAGCATTCTAAGCTCCTTTTTGAGGATGGCGCGCGCGTCTCGTGGATGACTTTTTGGGCATGCTGAAGCATCTCCTCACAGCTGGTTTCTGGGTGTTTGATTAGTCCATAGGCATGACAAGAGTCAGATTCCTGTGACTGAGTTTGGGTAGCCCACTCGTTGAAAACCTCTAAAGCTGCCTGCTGATCTAATTCTTCTTTATTTTGGCAGGCCGATATTGCAAAAACACACAAAATCAGAAGCCCAATAGACGCCTTANCTAAAATCTTTTTCTTAGACTCGCTCAATGACCTAGTTTGCCTATGCCCCGGAGAGTTCTCGTCGCCGCGATTATGTAAGGCTCTGCCATCTTTCCCCTAATCATTGTCTGGTGAATCTAGCGTCCTTTAAAGTCAGGATCTCGCTTTTCCATGAATGATGCCATTCCTTCTTTAAAGTCATCCGACTGGAACAAGGGAAGCAATTGTAAAAAAACGTGGTGTACGTGATCGTCGAAGTTTTCATTCAGACCCATTCTCATCATCCTTTTGGACGCTTGGACCGCCAACGGCGCATTCTTTGCAATTTTGCCGGCTAAAACTGAGGCCTCTTCATAGATTTCATTGCTGTTCACCACCTTAGAGACCAAACCCATGTCTTCGCTCTCTTTTGCGCTGAGTGTTTTTCCAGTGAAAATAATTTCCGAGGCTTTAGACCATCCAATTAATCTGGGTAAGATCCATGTCCCGCCGGATTCTGGAACAACTCCTCTTGACGTGAAGGCTGCGGCAAGTTTTGCTCCATCCGTCATGATTCTAATATCACATCCAAGGGCGAGGTCCATGCCGTATCCTGCGGCCGATCCATTAATTGCTGCAATCGTGGGTGTATCGAGATTATGTAAAACAGTTGGAGGAGTATTTCGGAGATCAAGGTTCGCAGGCTTCTTGTTCTCCTTGGTGAGGTTGTCGGTGATATCACTACCTCTCAGATCCAGGCCTGCGCAGAAAAATTTTCCAGTCCCTGTTATGACGATCGCTCGAATCTCCTCGTCTGCGTCTGATTCAATGAGAAGCTGCGAAAGCTTAGCGAGCATTGGGCCAGAAATCGTATTTTGATTCTCCGGTCGATTGAAGGTGATCGTTGCCACATGGTCTTCTACGGTATAAAGGATCAGATCTTCTGTCATTTTATGGCCTCTACTTTAAATGATTAGAAATTTAGGTNNTGATTAATGGGTTTTCAAATTTGCGGTTTTTGCACATAACTTGTGCTTTGCTCCGTTACTAGGGGACACCTCGTTCCGGCATTTTTTCCTCACTGATGTTGTAGCCGGCTTCTGGAGGAATACAAAGATAATTGCCGTCTTCACGTTTTTCAGTCCATGGAAGCACTGAAACAATATCCGAGGTCTTGGTTGCTTCAATTGCGTCGTAAGGCGTATTCCACTCAGAAAGTTTTTCGAGGTTCAATCTTGTGGGAAATATGATTGTTCTTTTGCCGGCTTTCGCTTCCTGGACTGCTTGGTCGGGCGATATCCAAACCGAATCTACGGACTCATAGCCATCATGAACTGCGACATGATCCTCAGGAGCCAATGCAAGATAAAAGTGAGTATCAAAACGTTTTGGCATCATTTCGGGTGTAATCCAATGCGCGAAACGCGTTAGCTGATCACATGCAAGTTTCAGTTTTTCCTTAACCAAAAAGTCTTTGAGTAAGACTTCTCCTGAATTTAGGGGCTCTCGGTAGTGTTGAATGGACTCAAGCCTAGTGCCATCAATTATTTGATCAGTTTCTTGGTCATAGGCGAGCAGGATTCCGCACTCTTCAAAGGCTTCTCTGATTGCGCTTACTTCTGCTCCACGCATATTCGAGTCTGGGTTAGGCGACTGGATAAGAGGTAACAAGTCATCGTCAAAGTCCTGATCATCGGCTTTGCCTCCTGGAAACACCAACGCGCCAGAAGCAAAATCGATTTGATGGTGACGAACCACCATGAAAACCTCTAGCTGTGTGTCTGAAGGTCTTAACAGCAATATGGTTGCCGCAGGAACGGGATTTGGAGATTGGTGGTTTTTGCTCATATTGATTTCTTTTTCAATTGATAGAAGTAGTTTGCGTTCTTTGCATGCGAAGTAGAACATGCTTTCTTTTTGGTTTCATCTAAAGTCTGTCCAGATCTTTTTAATGAGGTTGATATGCATATCGGCAAAATCAAATTGAGTTTTCGTTTTCCTGGCTGCAGGTCTTTGAAGGAAAAGCGCAGCAGACTTCGAGGCTTGAGGGATCGATTTGGGAAAACCCCAACACTCGCTGTNTGTGAGGTGGGCGGAGCTGATTCTCACCAATTTTCNGAGTGGGTATTTTTGGGCTGCTCTATGCAGCGTGCGTCAATCGATAAAAATTTTTCGCAGATAGAATCCTTCGTATCTACTTCTCTGGATCTACAAGTTCTAGATNTCGAGAGAGAGTGGTTGTAGTTTCGTGAACAAAATAGGTTGGGCTGAATCTATATAACAAGGATAATCCAGTCTGTGAATTGGTTAAAATGAAAACATGATGTCGATAGTCGTAGTCATTTTAGTAACAGCCCTGGTCCTTTTTTATGTTCGCACGTCGAGAAATCGTCGATTAAATTGGCTTCGAAGATTACAGCTCGTAGGAACCTGGAAAGGCAAAGAAGGTCAGNTTTTGCGACTTTCAGGCAGATTAGACCAAGGAACGTTTGAGTGGCTTCAGGAGGAAACGCGTCGTAGCGGGACGTGGCGATTGGTAGGNCATACTCTNTTTCTTCGAGAGACTGGCTTGGAAGAGCCCTATGATGTTCGCTTATTTCAGCCAGGTAGCATTGGTTTAACAGACGCGAAAGGTATTGGTCAGGTGTTTGAAAAAGAGAATGATAATGTGATTGCTTTTGGTCGGAAAGAATGAGCGCTTCTAAGCAAGAGCAGAGCTTGAATTCGTTGATCGATCGGCTTTTGCTCATCTTAAAGGTCTATACGCCGATCGATTGGAGCATAGCGTCTGCCGGGCTTTGGGAAAAGAATCGCTGGCACTCAGGTTGCGTGCCTCACTTTGAAGAAACAAATATTCAGCTGGACGATCTCAAGAGTATTGACGCCCAAAAGGAGTCATTATTGTTAAATACAGAGCAGTTCGTCTCTGGACTGCCTGCCAATAATGCCTTGTTATGGGGTGCCAGGGGTACAGGTAAGTCGTCACTGATACACGCGCTTTTAAATCGTTTTTCCGAACAGGGTCTACGTGTCTTGCAGGTTTCCAAGCATGACTTGCTGGATCTTCCAAAAATTACGGATGAGCTTAGTGGCTTACCGTTTAAATTCATCTTGTTGTGTGATGATCTATCGTTCGAGGTGTCCGATGCTTCCTATAAAGCCGTCAAGAGTGCTCTTGATGGGTCAGTGGTAAAATCTGCGGAAAATATTTTAATCTATGCGACCTCGAATCGAAGGCATCTGTTGCCTGAGGAGATGGCTGACAACCAGAACGCTAGAATGGTAGACGGCCAATTGCATCAGGGGGATGCGGTTGAAGAGAAAATATCTTTGTCTGACCGGTTTGGTCTTTGGCTCAGTTTTTATCCTTTTAAGCAGGACGATTACCTAGAGATTGTCTACCACTGGATNGATAAACTGGCGAAATTGCATNANGTAAATNTAAGGTTCGATGANGAGCTNAANAAAACCGCGATAAGGTGGGCGCTAGCCCGAGGTGTTCGTAGCGGGAGAACAGCTCACCACTTTGCAAAGCACATCGTTGGAAGCAGCAAACTCAAGAGCTTGGGCTCAGATACGCCTTAGCTTAGATAAACTGGCGGCATATGAATAAAACGATTTTAGTTTGTCTTTTCTGGTTATTACCTTTGTCGTCACATGGCGATGTTGTCGTAATGAAGAACGGAGATCGTTTGTCGGGAGATGTCGAGAGCCTGTTGAGAGACGAATTACGTATCGAGATTGAATACGCGGGTAATATCTCGGTTGAGGTGGGTGAGGTGGCTACCATTACCACTGAAGCAATTTACGAAGTGCGAACGTCAGAAACTCGGTTAGAGGGTCGTTTGTTCGCTGACTCGGGAGCTCAATATGTCCTTATGGGGGATCAGCGAATTTCGATATCAATTGAAGAGATTGAACAGCTGGTAAAGAAACGAAAAGCTATGATCCGGGTAGCTGGTGACTGGAGGTCCAGAGCCGATTTGTCTCTTATTCTATCTGAAGGTAAT
>PBUF01000102.1 GCA_002727775.1 Gammaproteobacteria bacterium | reverse complement strand
TAACTAGGAAGAGAAGTTCATCGGGGGTCAGGATCTTACTTAGGCCTAGGGCTAGTTTTGCGCCGCCCACGCCCCCAGTGATAGCGAGGATTTTGATCATTAGCGAAAGAGATCTTCTTCTAAGGGACGGTTAATCATTTGCGCAGAATCCTGATCGCTCGACATAGTGTTGCCTCTAAAAATTACGACTGGGATTTTTTCGATTGTCTCACCCATGTAAAGTGTTGCTATTGCAGCGATCGCGTCTGCACGATTTATCAGCGTCACCTTCAACTCCCTTCCATAGAGATCAGTGCCTCCCCTATGATCATCCAGCACCTTCAATCCGGCTGATCCGATTGCCGACCCGATGGTCCCCAACCGCCAAGGTCGATTGTGGCTGTCAGTAATCAAAACACCGAGGTTTACGTTGTAGTAATCTCCCAGAGTACTTCTAAGACGCTGAGCGGATGCGTCGGGGTTTTCGGGAAGTAGAAGCGCATGCTCTCCGTCTTGATGATCTATGTTGGATTGGTCGATGCCCGCGTTAGCTCCCACNATCCCTAAGCGATGCCGAACGATCAGCACTCCGGGTTTCTTGCGCATGATCTCGTCAGATTCTCTTAAGATGAGCTCAACTAATCTGGGATCCTTTTCTGTTTCGCCTGCTAATTCGATTGCTTCTTTCGAGGGNNTAACATCAGCTAGATTAACTAGTCGATTTTCCGCCTTCGAAACGATTTTTTGGGCTATGCAGACGACGTCGTCCTCTTGCAAACTAATACTTTGATCGTCCAATGATTTTCGGATGACTAGGCTAAGGTCATCGCCATTTTCCACCATGGGAACGTTTTCCAGAGGTATTATTTGAGGATGGCTATTCATGNTTTCTATCGACGANGTTTAGTGCTCTTGTCCAATAATTTTGATGCCTGAATGCGAGACGATGCCGCTTCGATTGATTTGAATCAATATTGANGTCANGGCTTCTGCTGCTGCTGCATTNTCNATNGGNCCTGCNTGCCAACCTACCATGCCCGCAGATTCAATCATCTCTATTACTCGTTGGCGTGCNGCTTTCTTGTTCCCGGNNACTAATACNTCACACTCGATTTGTACATCTTCCTTGAGCAAGTGCGCCGCGATGTTCTGAAAAGCACTAACAACCATGACTTCCTCTCCTAGCAANTCCTGGGCGCGTTTNCCCGCTGATCCNTCGGGAGGGAGTTGAACGGTGCCTACTTTTGGGGGTACGAGGGGAACGGTAACATCGATGAGAATTTTGCCCGTCAGATTTTCCTTGACCGAACTTAGGGTGGATTCCTGGTGCTCGGCTGGTACNGTCAGCACGACGATTTCGCCGGCCTTNGCGGCATCAAAATTTTCCATGGCTTCAGCAGGCGTCTCAGGACTGATTTCGTGGAGCGCCGCAACAGCTGCTTGAGCTTTTTCCAAAGTTCTGGAGCCAATTACTATTTTATGGCCAGCCTTTGACCATCTGATTGCGAGACCAGTGCCCAGATCTCCGGTACCTCCTAAAATTGCTACTGTTTCTTTAGCGTTTGATCCTTCTGACATAACTTACTTCTCTGAAATAAAGAGCGAGATTATGCCGCTTTTGCTCCTTGAAAGAAAAGTGCGACTAAGAGAACCTATTGAATTTGGTTGGATATATACGTATGAAAATTGGAGTGATGATCGGCGCTGACAATCCCGAANGTGGTTTAAATGATGTAATTGNCCTTGCAAAGAAAGCTGAGGAACTGGGATTGGACAGCGTGTGGCTAGCGAATATTTTTTCCTACGATGCAATATCAACGATGGCTTTGATCGGGNGGGAAACGAACACAATCCATTTAGGAACTGCTGTTACACCAACCTATCCTAGACATCCTGTCGCCATGGCTCAGCAGGCGTTAACGACGGCAGCGGCGAGTGATAATCGTTTTACGCTGGGAATAGGTTTGTCGCACAAATTGGTTATTGAAGACATGTTTGGGCTTTCTTATTCGAAACCAATTCGTCACATGAAAGAGTATCTTGGTGTGTTGATGCCTTTACTNCGAGGGGAGAGCGCCAATTTCGATGGTCAGGAATATAATGTGCATGGGGTGCAGTTCAACGTTCCCGAGGCAAANGAGGTTCCAGTTGTGATTGCNGCTTTGGGCCCGCAGATGTTGAAGTTAGCTGCAGACATGGTGGACGGCACNAATACNTGGATGGTGGGCCCTAATACGATGGAACAACATATTCTTAAGACTTTTGAAGATGCCGGTAAATCTAACCCGACGATTGTTGCTGGTTTGCCAATTGTTATGACTAACAACATTGATGCGGCTAGAGAATCAATAGCCAAGAATTTGACGGTATATGGGCAACTGCCAAGCTATCGGGCAATGTTGGATAGGGAGGGCGTTGAAGGACCTGCCGATCTAGCGCTTGTGGGAGATGAAAATCATTTGTTTGGTCAAATCAAACGATTTGCTGACATGGGCGTCTCTGATTTCAACGCTGCAATCATGGATGTGGAAGAAGGAGCGTATGACAGGACTATCGAATTCCTTGCTTCACTCAAGACCTAAGAGTTTGGCAGTTCAGATCGATACTTTCGACCTTTATAGCCAGCATCTATGAGATGCTTGGGATGCCTGCCATCAACGTAGCCCATAAATCCTGGGTCATTAATACTGTAGCCCAGCAGTTCTTGAACCCTCTCGCTGTAGTTGACCGCGACCTCGGGCGGCACCGCTAGAAGCATACTTTCGATTTGACGCAAATGGGGGGCGCAGTATTGAGGCGTTATCCCCAANCGAGAGGAGGAAGTCTGGTTGGCACCGCCTCGATGCCGAAGTCGTCCATCAAATATGAAGACTGATCCGGCAGGCATGCAGGCCCGAGATAGTCCATTGNAAACTGTTGCTGCATTGCCGTCAACATGGCTTTTCGGGATGAATTCTGTTGCTCCGTTTTTCTCCGTGAAATCATCGATCGCCCACATCATGCTTACCCCAGTTAGTNTTTCCATATGACCAAAATTATCCTCTTTAGATGTGTCATCTCTATGTANTGGCTGAGGAGTTTCTCCTGGATGAACGTTGATAGCCAGGGCAGCGGATAATAGGTAGTTTTTTGGTAAGAGTTGATCCAGCAATTCCAACAAAACAGGATGCTCGATTAATTGCGCGATGCTCGGAGCTTTATCTAAAAGCGCGTATACTCGTTCAGTNTTNTAGCCCTCAAAGTTATTACGGCCTAGTTTGTTACTCTGTAGAAAAGGAGTTAACTCTTCTCGGATCTTTGATAGCTCTNTATCTGATAGCAGTCCCTCTATAATGCTGAATCCTTGGNCGCGTATTGAATCTATTGATTCNGTAATGTTTGTTGNATTCAAGATTGGTTGCCCTTTTATTTCACTCATGGCTAAGTAACGTAATNAAAGGATACTAACCAGAACTGACANGGGTGTAAAAGATGAGGGATATAACNGATAAGGTGGCTTGGATTACTGGAGCAGGGACTGGTATAGGCGAGGGCGGCGCCGTGGCATTGGCTGAAGCCGGTGTAAAGGTTGTTCTTTCTGGTCGGCGACAAGATAAGTTGGAGGAGGTGGCNCGTCGGTGCGGACCTAATGCATCGATCGAAGTATTAGATGTGAGTAACAAGGAGGCTGTCTTTGAGGTGGCAGAGCGGATAGTTCAGAACCATGGGAAAATTGACATTCTTGTGGCNAGCGCCGGCATTAATATGAAAGANCGTAACTGGCATAACGTGTCGCTAGAAGATTGGGATTCGGTCATTCGCATNGANTTGGATGGAGCCTTCTACTGCTGTAAAGCGGTTTTACCTTCGATGAAAGAACAGGGAGATGGTTTAATNATCAACATATCTAGCTGGGCCGGNAAGCACGTNGGCATCGTGACTGGNCCNGCCTATACGGCGGCAAAGCATGCNATGAANGCAATGAATGAAAGTTTAAACATGGAAAATTGCCAGTTTGGGATCCGAGCATGCGCCATTTGCCCNGGAGAGGTGGCCACACCAATTCTCGANAANCGACCTATTCCAGTATCGGAGGAAGATCGCTCAAAAATGGTTCAGTCAGAAGATTGTGGGGACGTCATTCGATTCCTGGCTGAATTGCCTCCTCATGTGTGCATTAATGACTTGACGATAAGTCCCACCTGGAACAGAGGTTATATAGGAGCTCAGCAGACCCAACTCCCGAAATAATAAAAAAGTTGAAGGTTTTCTAATGTCTTTGTCGGAGGGAGGCTATTTCAGGCAGTACCTCCGTGATCAGGCGGTTAGTCTGCTCGAGCATATCTTCTGTTCCCGATGCGATTGGCCTGAGGATGAATTTTTGTGCGCCGGCGTCTAAGAACTTGTTGGACAGTTCCATGATGTCGTCTTTGTTGCCGACCGCCATAAGTTCGCTGGGATCTTTTTTGAGACGTTTGCTTAGCAGGTCTTTTTGTCGACTAACCATCTCTTCTTCTGGGCTACCGAAGCGAAAGGCAAAACCAGCTCCAAAATGATCTTCGGGAATNATTCGATCGAGCTCTGTTGCTCGTTCTTTTATGCTGGAGATAACTGGCGCGATTTCTCCAGGGCTTTCGATTCCAGCCTGCCATCCTGTTCCCCACTTAGCGGTTCGTTCGATGGCTTGTTTTGATGACCCTCCGACCCACAATGGAAGAGGCTGCTGAATAGGCTTCGGCGAAATGGAAGCATCATCGAGTTGATAGTATTCGCCGTCAAAAGAAACATGGTCTTGCGACCATAGTCGAGACATGATTTGAAGACCCTCGTCGGTTCTTTTCCCCCTTCCCTTCGTTTCAGTTCCCGTCGCGGTGAAGTCTCTCGACAGAGCGCTTCCTACTCCAAAGGCAGGAAGTAATCGACCCTCGCTCAAGAAATCAACTGTTGCACATGTTTTGGCCATTAAAATTGGGTTCCGCAGCCCTAAACTTGCGACGTTCATGCCGAACTTGATTTTTGATGTTCGGCCTGCGAGGGCTGCCATAACGCTCATGGTTTCCAGATTAGGAGATGATTCAATTATTCGGTCGCTTTGCCAGATCGAGTCGACGCCGCCTTCGTCGCAAAGATCTACCCATCGCCAGAACCCTTTAGCATCGTCGAAACTAAAATTTGCTATTCCTAATCCCGCGTTAATGCCCATTTTTTGCCCTTGTATTGCTTATCAAGACGGTTTCATTCTTTGGTCGAGTTGATCTCTCAGCTCATCGCCCAGAGTGTTGAGACTCCAAATCATAAGGATTAGACATGCAGAGGGAAATAGAAGCAACCAAGGGCTCGTCTCCATATCTGGTATTCCGTCTGATATTAATACACCCAGGCTCGTTTGAGGTTCTTGAATACCTAGTCCCAGGAAACTGATGAAGCTTTCAGCCAGTATGATCGCGGGTACTGTTATGGTTCCATAGATGATCACGGGACTTCTGACGTTGGGGATGATGTGGTGTAACAGGATATGTCGTGTTGATGCGCCTTGAGCCTCAGCAGCCAGAACGAAAGAAGCATTCTTTAGTTTTAGTGTTTGGCCTCTCACGATTCTCGCCATGTCTAACCAATAGATGGCCCCGAGGGCGCCAAACAAAAGATAGAGGTTGGGCCCGAAAATCACAGTCAAAAGAATAACGATCAGAATAAAGGGAAGACTGTAAAGAACATCAACAAACCTCATCATCAGCTCGTCCACTCTTCCTCCAATATAACCGGCNACTGATCCCCAGGTAACGCCTATGGGAATGCTTACGAGTGTGGCTAATAAACTTACAAATAACGACACCTTGATGCCAGACATGGTTCTGATATAGAGATCTCTTCCTACTTGATCTGTTCCAAACCAATGTGTAAGCGAGGGGGCCGTTTCCATGGCGTTGAAGTCCATCTGTTCGAAATCCCACTCCGAGAAGTAGGGAGAGCTTATCGACAAAACTATTAGAGCTGACATTGCGATGCCGGCGATTTTTGATGGAATGGATAGCTTGGGNAATGTTTTGCTCATGCTTCTGTGTCTTGGTTCCGAGCCATCTTTGGGTCAAAGAACCCGTAACTTAAATCAATGACTAAGTTGAATAAAAGAATCGCGGTTGAGTAAACGATTACNACGCCCATGACCAATGTATAGTCTCTATTTATTGCGCCTTGCACGAAGTAGCGGCCGATTCCTGGAAGNTCAAAAATTTGTTCNACGACAACAGAACCGGTTATAAGGCTTGCTGCTGCAGGTCCTAAAAAAGATAGGATGGGTATCATTGCGGAAGGAAGGCAGTGTACTAAAATAATTCTCGATTCATTGAGGCCCTTAGATCGAGCCGTCATGATGTGGGGCTCGCTTTTGGATTCAATTAAGGAGCCTCTCATCAGTCTCGCGATCGCAGCGCTAAAGGGCAAACCGAGAGCGGTCGCCGGTAGGATATAGTGCTGAAAAGACAGGGCGCCTCCCGCTGGAAACCAAGATAAGGCGACGGCAAAGATTAGAATTAAGATAGGACTGCTCACAATAGAGGGCACTGCAAGGTTGAGATTGTTGACTGACATCAATAGCCGATCGACAGGGTGTCCTTGGTTGGCTCCACAAAAGATGCCTACTGAGCACCCGATAGTGAGAGCAAGGAGAAGGGCGAGAAAACCAAGCAACACGCTAACGGGTAAGCCGCTGGCTATCAGTTGTGACACACTAAAATCTTTCTGTCTGAAAGAGGGCCCCAGATCGCCTTTGATCAAATTTTTACAGTATAGGAAAAATTGCTCGCTGAGCGGTTTGTCCAGGTGGTAAGCAGCTTTTAGATTTTCTTCTATTTCGACTGNCAGGCGTCTTTCTCCATCGAACGGGCCTCCCGGCGCTAATCTGACAAGGAAAAAGACAGAAGTAATGACGATAGCTAGTGTGACTATTGAGATGCCAAGTCGGTTGATAAAATACTTCAACATGGACTGAGTCGCTTATTCCCAGCGCAAATAACGCACTTGGTGCATGTCTCTCAAATTCTCTGACCACCCTTTCAAATTTTTATTGACCAGTCTTCGGGTTTTAAGTGTATAAAGCGGTACTACTGGATAGTCGGTTAGTGACAATTCTTCGGCTTTCGAAAGAAGTTGGTTTCTTTGATTTTCATCAGAAGCCGATCGAGCTTGATTAATCGCCTTGTCAAATANTGGGTTTGAATATCTACCGTAGTTAACTTCGCCAATAGTAGAATCGAGTAGTTCTAGATAATGTTGAGCGTTGTTTTCGCCAATCCAGCCNGCCCAAGCGACCTCGAAATCATTTTGACGAAGTNTGCCAAAGTGTGTTTTTAAGTCGGATTGCTGGAGACTCGCGACAACCCCTATCTGCCTCCACATCCCCATGATCGCTAGACTAACCTTTTTATTNTCGGCTCCGCTTGCATAGTGAAGGGTGATTTTAAGGGGGTTACCCNNATTGTAGCCGGCATCGTTTAATAGATTTTTGGCTTCAGTGAGTCTCTCCAATTCTGTGAGGTNCNTGTGAGGTACTTCCTTGGACGAATAATTGGACACGAGTCTGGGAACGAAGCTGAATGCCGGTTCATGGCCGTTTCGTAACACTTTTTCGGTGAGTATGCGTTGATCAATACTCAGTGAAAGCGCCTTTCGGATCTTTGAGTGCTGAGTCGGTCCTTTGGTGGNGTTGAAAACCAGATACATCATCGACAGCAAATTGGACATCCTGAGCTCCTGGTCTTTACTTGTTCGTAATCCTTCGAGTTTGCCAGCAGGAAAAGAAGCAATAACGTCAAGTTCNCCAGTTCTAAATCGGTTGAAGCCGCTTTGTTCGCTAGCAACCGGTATGTATTTAAGTGAACGGATNGAAACNTCTTCAAAAAAATGGGGGTTAGGNTTCATCTTGACGTGCTCTTGAGGNCTCCAATCCTCGAGAACATAAGCTCCGTTCGACACCCAGTGTTTAGGTTGAACCCAATTACTACCAACCGATTCAATAACATGTTTTGGAACTGGAAAACCAGTAGGGTAGAGAAGTCGCTCCAGCAAGTAAGGATAGGGCCGGTCAAGCTCAATAACCAGAATATTAGGTCCGTCCGAATAGACGCCGAGCGAGCTCACCGCCTTTTGTGCGTTATTNACTTGCTCTGCATTTTTAATCATNTAAAGAAAATACGAGAGACTGGCNGCAGTCTGAGGNTTTAATAGNCTTCTAAATGAATAAACAAAATCCTCCGCTGTTAAATTTTTGCCATCCGACCATTTCAGGTCTTCCCTCAAAAAAAAGCGCCAAGTCAGCCCNTCAGCGCTCGTCTCCCATGATTCCGCAGCGCCNGCAACANTCTCTCCATCAGCGTTGAATGTAGTCAAGCCTAGGAANAGATCATTTAGCAGAGTCTCTTCGAGACGCAGATTGTACTTATGCGGATCTAAGGTCGCAGGTTCGCCAGAATTTCCAATCATTANGGTATTACTNCTGTCGCTTGATACTGTAGCGGCAACCAAGAAAGTCAGAAATAGTCCTGTTAAAAGTTTCATTATAATGTGCTCCTCTTAGGTATAGCATAACCAACAAGCAAGTGTGAGTTTACATTCATTAACCATGGCCGAATCGTATTTAATTGCAGATATAGGGGCNACTAACGCTCGGTTTAGAATTATTANCGAGTTTGAAGAACCTAGGGACTTAGTCCTGAGGACAGTTGATTACGACACTTCTCAGGAGCTATTGAAGATGGCCAAAGCCGAACTGCAAATAGAAAATCTGTCGGGTGCGATGCTTTCTGTTGCAGGACCTGTTAGTCAGGATGGAGTCAGTGTTGTTCTCACTAATTCTGGTCACCTNTTNCTNGCAGAANAACTGGAAGAAGCCCTTGGTTGTCAAGTCTGGTTTGAAAATGACTTTGTTGCACTTGCCCATGGGTTAGATTGTTTCGTTGAATTGCTCCAGCTTGGCGGGGATTCGAAAAGTGGCGCGGTATCGGCGGTGTTGGGTCCAGGGTCGGGCCTCGGTATGGCCACGATATTGAGGGAAGAAAATTGCCTNAGAGTTCTTGCGTCAGAGGGTGGGCATGCGGATTTTGCCCCCGGATCACACCTCGAGAGTGAAATATGGTCTGTCCTAGCAATGGATTCTAAATATGTTAGCTGGGAGACGGTGCTTTCTGGTAATGGTCTGGTTCGACTCTACCAGGCAATGTGTCAAGTCTGGGGATCCAAGTGTTCGAATTATAAGGCCGAAGATATTACTCGTTTGGGTGTCTCTCTAGATGACCCTATATGCCACCAAACTNTGGAAACTTTTTATGGGATTCTAGGGTCTGCTGCAGGCAATTTTGCGTTGACTGTAGGNGCGCTGGGTGGTGTATATCTTGCTGGCTCAATTGTTCCGGCGACNAGNGACTTCGCTGTAAAAAGTCCATTGCGCAGAAGGTTTGAAGAGAAAGAGGCTCTTGACCAGCTTTTAAGAAAGGTGCCGATCTTTATTATTAGGGATTCAAGCCCTGGTTTGATCGGCGTGGAGCAGTGNNTACGTNAACAGCTTAAGTGTTAATAGAATCATCCTTCTANCTGTGAGCGCCCTCTGGCTTGAATATTGTGCCTTCGAGCAGCGACCTCTCTTTCTGGTTTGTGTTTCTTTGAATGATTTCGGTTTGCTTCCTTTTCCCATTGCAGTCCATCGTCGAGCGTAGAGAGCCAGCCTGAGTCCATGATCTTTCTTATCTCTGATCGTGTAGCTGGTTCGGTAGAGGCAATGTCCTGAGCCAATCCGACGCACACACTAATGAGTGCTTTTTCCTCTACNACTCGATTTACCAGTCCCCACTTCATTGCCGTTTCTGCGTCTAGAAAATTGCCCGTAAGGCTAAGTTCCTTTGCTCGATTGATTCCTATCAGTCTTGGTAATTTCTGCGACAACCCCCAACCTGGAACAACACCAACTCTCGCATGAGTATCCGCAAACTTGGCACTAGGTGTTGCGATCAGGAAATCGCACATGAGAGCAAGCTCAAATCCTCCGGTTATAGCAAATCCATTTACCGCTCCTATTACAGGCTTCCCTACTTCAGCGATAGATAGTTCCACGTCGCGAGCCAGTGCTTTCTCTTTTTTGTCAATTTCTCCGCCCAGTTCTTTTAAATCGAGTCCAACAGAAAAGGCTCGCCCGGCTCCGGTTAGAACGATTACCTGAGTCTGTGCGTCTTGAGCCAAGAGGTCAAAAGTTGAACTGATGCTGTTTCTTAGTTCTGTTGATAACGCGTTCAAAGCCTCAGGTCGATTGAGAGTAACCACGGTGACTGCTTCCTGGCGATCAAGTTTTATAAGTTCGTTGTCCATAAGTATTGTTGTATTTTTCGATTTCTAGATTCTAGCAATTGAATGTGCTAGTTGTTGCAAATTTTGTTGATGGAAAGGTTCAAATTTACTTTGAAGCTAAAGCAAGCTTCGATGATTTGTCGATAACATTGATTTACTATATCCCCGTATTGTTGATGCGAATCAGATGATAAAAAAAATAAAACAAATGTTTCTGATCGGCTGCGCATGCCTGACCTCTTCCTGCAGCACGTTAATCAGTTCAGTAACGCAAGGTTTTGCAGAAGACCTTTCAGTTGCGATCCTAGAAAGTGAAGATCTTGAGATGGTCAGAGATGGTGCTCCAGCTTATCTGATTTTGCTCGACGGTCTGATAAGCAACTCGCCTGATGACAAATTCTTACTAAGACAATCCGCTGTTCTGCATTCAGCCTACGCGGGCGCTTTCGTCGATGACCAGGATCGTTCGAAATTACTAGCGGGCAAAGCAAAGAATCTTGCGATTCGTGCGAGCTGCCTATCGCTTAAGGGTGGTTGTGAGCTCGAGGATATGAATTATCGAGAACTGACCGATTGGTTAGAAGAGCAGCCCGCATCGTCGATCGAATTTCTATATACACTGGCTAGCACTTGGATAGGTTGGATACAGGCTAACAGCGATGATTTTGACGCGATTGCCGATTTGTCTAAAGCGAAGGCAATCATGCAGAGAGTGGTTGATATCGATGGCGCTTATGAAAATGGGCAACCTTATCTGTATCTGGGTGCGCTAGAGACGCTAGTTCCGCCTGGATTGGGTGGCAAACCTGAGATAGGAAAAGCACACTTTGATCGGGCAATCAGTATTTCGGGAGGACGAAATTTAATGTCGAAGGTGTTCTGTGCAGAAATGTATGCCAGATTGCTCTTTGATCGAGAGCTACACGACCGGCTTTTGACCGAAGTGCTTGAAGCTGATGTGAAAGCGCCTGGTTTTACTTTGATGAATGTGGTTGCGAAGAAACAAGCCAAGCAATTGCTATTGTCGGGAGATGATTATTTTTAATTACGTAAACAAACATAAGTTTCTTTTTGTCGCTGGNCTTACTGTTCTCGGGCTCTATCGAATCGGCGACTCTAAAGATTGCTACGCTCTCGCCAGAGGGGTCAGACTGGATGAAGGTACTAAGACTGTCAGCTAAGCAGATCGAGGAAAAAACTTCAGGGAATGTGAAGTTAAAAATTTACCCCGGCGGAGTGATGGGTGACGACAAGGCTGTTATTAGGAAAATGCGAATTGGTCAGCTGCAAGGGGCTGTTCTAACCTCTGGCGGGTTGGTCAATTCCTATAAGGATATTGGTATATACGGTTTGCCAATGTTATTCCGTAGTCAAGCCGAAGTGGATCTGACGCGCTCACAGATCGATGCGATGCTTATGCAGGGACTAGAAGCAAAGGGTTTTATGGGGTTCGGATTAGCAGGTGTTGGTTTTGCTTACCCAATGAGCCAGATAGCGGCGACAAGTGTCTCTGAGGTTAGGAAGATGAAAATCTGGACTCCCGATAACGATTTGGGAGCACTGACTGCCTTTGACGCGTTTAGTATTTCGCCGATACCGCTGCCATATGGGGATGTTCTGATGGGGCTGCAAACGGGCTTAATCAATGGGATAGCAGCTCCTCCAGTCGGTACTTTGTTATTGCAATGGCACACACAGGTGTCCTATGCGCTGGATTTGCCGCTTCTGTATGTGTATGGCTCTTTTGTGATCTCGAATAAAGCCTTTAAGAAGTTAAGTATTGAGGACCGCCAAACCGTTAGTGATACTTTGAACGCTGCGGTCAGTCAGGTTGATCGGGCAGCGAAGCAAGATGACGCGGAGGCAAGGAAAGCGCTTTCCGGCCAAGGTATTTCNTGGCTCACNCCTGCGGATNGTGAATTTNGCGAGTGGGATAGACTTGCTTCNGCCGCTAGAAAAGCGTTAGTNGANGATGGCTANGTCAGNGAACCNCTTTACGAACGNGTGTTATCTATCCTGGAAAAAAATCGGGCAGGTGATTAGTCGTATAGTCAGGTCTATCGAACTNNTCGAAGAGTGGCTATTGGTGTTACTGCTCTTTGGGATGATCGCTATTGCTGCGTCTCAGGTTATNCTAAGAAATGTATTCGACATGGGCCTGTTTTGGGGGGATGGCTCGGTCCGCGTCTTATTGCTTTGGGTTGCGATGTTCGGGGCAATGGTCGCATCGCGCAATGACGATCATATTCGAATCGACTTGATTGGTCGCTTAATTCCAGAAGCTTACCAAAAAGCTCTGAGTCGAGTTTGCTGTCTGTTCACTGCCGTGGTTTTGGCGATTTTTGCGTTTTCAAGTGCCGAATTCGTCTACTTCGAGTACCTTGACCAAACCAAAGCCTTTAGCCAGGTGCCGGCCTGGGTGTGTGAATTAATTATGCCGATCGGTGCGTCNACGATGTCGATTAGATATTTCGTGTTAGTTGTGAAGCCTTAATGACCTGGTTGTTTATTTTCCTGATTATTCTGATGGCTTTGGGCGGCGCGCCTTTGTTTGCCGTTATTCTTGGCGCGGCCACTCTGGGTTTTTACACAAGCGAGATTGATCTGGCGATCATTCCAATAGAGGTATACAGGATTGTGGANACTCCTTTGTTGGTCGCTTTGCCGCTATTCACTTTTATGGGGTACCTTTTGAGTGAATCTAACACCTCAACTCGCTTAGTGAACTTGATTCAGAGTGTATTTGGATTCCTTCCATCTGGTTTAGCGATTGTAGGGTTTTTAGTTTGTGCCTTGTTTACGGCGCTCACTGGTGCTTCAGGCGTGACGATCGTTGCTCTAGGCGCTTTGTTGTTGCCTGCACTACANCAGGGTCGATTTTCAGAGAAATTCAGCACNGGCTTGGTNACGACATCTGGTAGTCTGGGNCTACTGCTATTTCCTTCAGTACCACTTATCCTCTACGGAGTTATCGCCCAGCAATTGGATGTGGGTGAGCCTTTTTCCATCATTGATCTTTTTGTGGCCGGAATAATTCCTTTGATTCTGATGTTAGGGATGTTGATCNGCTATACATTGTGGCTCCACCGAGGGGGAGAAATACCTACTGAGACCTTCAGATTTTCTAAGATCCGTGATGCTCTTTTCGATGCGCGCTGGGAANTACCGTTGCCCATTCTCTTATTTGGAGGTGTGGCCTATGGGGTGTTCGCAATATCTGAGGCTGCGGCTGTNTCGGTGGTCTATGTGATTATTTCTCAAGTTTTTCTATATAAGGACATTTCCGTCAGACAACTGCCAGAAATAGCGACAAAGTCCATGGTAATGGTAGGCGGAATTTTGTTGATTCTAGGAATTGCTCTCGCCTTTACCAGTTTTTTAGTTGACGCAGAGGTCCCCCAAAGACTCTTTGATTTTATTCAGACTTATATCGAAAGCCCAATCACCTTTTTGCTGATGTTAAATATTTTTCTTCTCGCGTTGGGCGCTCTTCTGGATATTTTTGCTGCTATCGTCATCATGGTGCCCATTTTGCTGCCTATTGCGGCAGGCTTTGGAATTCATCCGGTTCATTTAGGAATTATATTTTTAGCAAATATGCAGATCGGCTATTTNACTCCCCCGGTGGGGATGAATCTGTTCATCGCTAGTTATCGATTCAAAAAGCCTTTAACCGAATTGTATGCATCCACATTTCCCTTTTTGGCTATAATGNTAGTTGCACTGCTGGTAATTACNTATGTTCCCTTTTTAAGTCTATGGGCGATCGAATAATGCAGATTACTTATTCATTGGTTGTTNNTTGGATTTTATGTTTCNTGGCTGGAAGCATTGAGGCCAGTGAGAGTCANTATNATGTNGAAATTAAGAAGGTTGACGAATTTCACGAAGCGCTTATTCAAGTTATGCAATCGGCGAATGCGACTNAAAGAGAAAAGTTATTGTTCCCAAAAGTAAAGGCTCTCTATGACGTAGTCAGTATTTCTCGCATTAGTGTGGGACGAGCATGGAGATCGTTAGCGGATAGTCAAAAGGATGAGTTTGTTTCGTTGCTCACGGAATTGATCGTTGCTACCTATTCGGATCGTTTTAGAGAGTACGATGAGCAGTANTTCGAGTTGCTTGGAACAGAACCGATNAANAAAGGCGTCATTATCAAGACTTCTATTAACAAGCGTAATGANCAGTTGGCGACCCTTAATTATTACTTTCGAGGCGATCAAGTATTTAATGTGGTTGCCAACGGAATTAGTGATCTGTCTCTNCGCCGTGCAGAATACGGCAGTATCATCAAAGAGCAAGGCTACGATCAGCTCGTGAAAGAGATCAAAAACAAGACTAACGAGATAAGGGCCTCTTATTAGCTAAGTCGATGCGTGTTTTTCTTTATTTGTTAATTTGGTGTNTTCTTTCCGCATGTACGAGCGGTGCTATTGATAATAGGAACNCAGATGATCCCTTCGAAAACTTCAATCGGAAGAGTTATCGATTTTCTGAGAGCGTCGATGGNAATTTNCTGGCTCCGGTAGCANGAGGGTATGCCCGAGTGACCCCAGATCCGNTCGAGAAGGGNATAAGCAACGTCTTTAAAAACTTTAACAATGCCCCTAGCGCGATTAACGGTTTTTTGCAGGGTAACGTGGAAACAGGTTTTAACGAGCTGAGTAGATTAATAGTCAACTCGACTTTGGGGTTAGGGGGCCTAATCGACTTAGCTACGATTTGGGGAGTCAACGAAAAAAAAGAGGATATCGGTCAGACTCTGGCTGTCTGGGGTATGAAGGAGTCGCCTTTTATTTATGTCCCCATATTCGGGCCGACGACCTTGAGAGATTTACCAGTTCGGTTCGTCGGTATGTCAATGCCGCGACTCATCATCGGTGAAGACTTTCCTGGCTATGTGACTGCGCTACAAGTGATCAGTCAGAGAGCGGATCTGATAGAGGTAATCGAACAGCGAGATTCAAACGCCATTGATGCCTATGCATTTACACGGGATGCTTACATCCAGCGTCGGGCTTTTGAGATTTATAATGGAGATCCCCCGATAGAAGATTTTTTTGATGAGTTTGAAGAGGAATAATCAAGAATTCCGAAAGGAGCTGGAGAGGCGACTTGTTTGACCGATTGTTAAGTAACTGGGTGACTTGGGTAGTCAGTATTCCAAGGACGACATTGTTCGTAATCTCTCTTGTAACTCTTGCCTTAGGTTGGGTGGCGGCGTCGCAGTTCAAGATCAATTCAGATTTGACTCAGCTAATTCGTCAAGAGGCAGACTGGCGAAAAGATTTTGATCACTTTCAGAAAGAGTTTCCCCAGTTGACAAGAACAGCTGTTGTGGTGCTTGGCTCTTCTTCTTTGCAAAAATTAGAGAGTGGCACGGATCAGTTGGTTTCCTATTTGGAAAAACGACCAGAACGATTCTCAGACGTTTTTGCTCCCGGGTATGATCAATTTATCCGGGATCGGATATTCTTGTATATGAATTTGGATCAGCTAGATTTGGCCGTAGACAGGTTGGCTCAAGCACAGCCTTGGTTAAGCGCCGTCTCTAAAGAACCTAGCCTCATAGGTGTTTTTGGACTTTTAACGGATGCTTTGGAAAATGATCCTCCTGAGCGTTTGGCGGAAATACTTGATGTGGTGTCTGACTCCATAGAGAAGACCTTAAGTGGAGAGCTCAACAAAATCTGGTGGGGTGATGAGATCTTTCCAATCGACGACACTAGGTATCAACTTGTCTATGTGAAGGCTCAATCGAATTATCTGGATTCGCTTCCCGATGCTGAGTTTATGGAGGAATTGCGTTCGATGTTGGAAACATTGAACCTTCCCGACGGGGTAAGCGCGTCATTGACTGGCGAGATACCCCTTCAACATGAGGAGATTGAAGCCGCGATCGATGGAGTCGCTCTTGCTGGTTGGATTGCTCTGTTGCTGTTATTTGTGGTGATGTTTGTTGGCGTCCGTTCCTTTCGTATTATTCTAGGAACTTTCTTGTTGTTGGGCATAGGGGTCACGTGGACGATCGGCTATGCGCTGTTATCAGTGGGAGAGTTCAACACGCTGTCATTGATTTTTGTGGTGATGTTTTTTGGCCTTGGTGTAGATTTTGCGCTTCATTACTCGCTTAGATTTCAGGAGGCGGTTGGCGAGAAAATTGAGAAATCTGAAGCGCTCGTTCAGAGTGGTAAGAGTGTTGGAAGAGCAATATCGCTCGGGGCAGTTACCACCGCAATAGGCTTTTTGGGATTTTGGCCAACCGACTATCAGGGCTTGGCCGACCTCGGTGTTATTTCGGCTGGAGGAATGTTGATTGCGTGTTTCCTCGCTTTCACTTTTTTGCCTGCGTTTTATGCGGTTATTGGTCCTCCAAGGTCATCCGGCGTAGGTTTGCCTTCAAGTGACAGGATGGTTGCTTGGTTAGTTGAGCGCAAAGGCTGGGTGATAGGTTCTTCATTGGTAATTGCCGGTTTGGCTGCAAGCCAGGCGATCCAGCTCCAATTTGATTACAGCGTGTTGGCGCTCAAGGATCCAAAATCGGAGTCGATGAGTACTCACAGAATTCTTCAGCAAGAGGGAATCTCGACAGATTACAGTTTGTTTGTTGTTAATGATCAGAGTGCTGATAAGCGCTCTCTGATGGCCTTAGAGACAGTCAAGGATGTGACAGTTGTTGAGGACTTCATTCCTCAGGATCAACAGGAAAAACTGTTTGTGGTAGAAGATCTCCAATTCATGCTTCTCGATTCTTTGGAGATAAATAAGGATCCGCAAGAGCGCTCGCTGAAGGAAATCAAGGACTCGAGCTTGAAGCTTATTAATAAATTAGAGGACTTGATGAATGAGGATTCAGCTATTTCGCAAGAGGTTCTAGAAAGGCTGCGAATGAATCTTGTGNCGATGCAGCGAGCCTCGCAAGAGGAGTGGAATAAACTTCAGACTGGAGTGATAGATGATCTTTTGGCGCAAATTCAGACCATTCGGCGGCGTCTAGATCTAGATGAGGTCAAAGTAGAAAACTTGCCCAGCTCGGTTACAGGTAGGCTTATCTCTGAAAATGGGCAAAAGTTGTCCGTGATAGTTCCGTCACAGGATATGGATTCGATAGTTAACTTATCGTCTTTTATTGAAAGTGTGCGTTCATTGGCGCCAACGGCCACCGGCCGACCTGTTATAGAGTGGGGTGTGGGTACTTTAGTAGTGAATTCCTTTCAAACTGCGCTGCTTTTGTCTGCCTGCTCTATTTTGTTGATTTTATTGTTGGCGCTGAGGAACTTACTATCAGCTCTTGTTGTTCTGGTTCCGCTGTTGCTGGCGGCTTTGCTAACTTTTGGTATAGCGGTGTTCGCTGGTATTTCTATCAATATGGCAAATATTTTGGTTTTACCGTTGATATTTGGGCTTGGCGCCGCAAGCGGCATTCATGTGGTAGATCGCTACCTAGGAGAGCAGGACGTGACTCAGCTAATGAATTCGAGTACCCCAAGAGCGGTGGTGTTATCAAACCTAACAACGGTTGGGGCCTTTGCATCGCTTTCCATTTCAGCACATCAAGGAGCCGCGTCTGTGGGTATATTACTGACCATAGCTGTTTGCNTGCTTTTGTTGTTTACTCTTTTCTTGCTNCCTGTTTTGTTGCATGGAATGAAAGTTCGGAGAAGCTGAAGGTTCGAGCAGAGCTCACCGCGGATACATTAAGTNGATATGGTGGCGACGATGGTAATTGAAAATCATATTGTCGATGTTGAGGTCCCTGGCCCTGGTCTATACGAGATAACGGGAGATCTGAACGAGAGATTAAAGGCATTGCAGATCGAATCTGGGTTGATGACATTGTTTATCCAACATACGTCAGCCAGTTTGCTTATCCAGGAAAACGCTGACCCCAGCGCAAAAAGAGATTTAGAAGTATGGTTGAATCGACTGGTACCAGAAAATGATGCTATATACAGTCACGTTGCGGAAGGAGCAGACGATATGCCGGCTCATATAAAGGCGATGTTGACCGCGGTAAATCTCTCAATTCCCATTTCGAAACGCACCCTTGTGCTAGGAACTTGGCAGGGCGTGTTTTTGTGGGAACATCGTCGAGCGACGAAGAAAAGGCAAATAGTATTGAATGTTGTGGGTCGTTAACGAGGCTGCTTTTGCTGCTCGCGAATGTGATCCATCCAGCGTTTATGACCCTCGGGATCCAATATCATACTCGAAAAATAGTTTAGAAGATCTTTATGGGTTTGCGTGAGCTTTGCTTCTACCATCGCCTTTTCGCCATCCTTGGAACTGATAAATTGGTAGAGTTCTTTCATGGAATCGTGAGGTCCGATGGCATCTTTAATTTCGTCGAGCAAAATATCGTGCAAGGGCTCTATGTCTTCTTCTTCAATACCAACTTCATCGGGTGACAAAACCACGTTTGACCAAAGAGTTGCTACGTAAACTCTATACAGGTCACGGTCCAGAAATTTTTCTGCGACTGTCGCTCTTTTACGAATGTCAGAGAAAACTGGATCGAATATTTCTTTTAACTGCGAATCACTCAACAAAGAACTAACTACCTCTTTAACTAAAATATGGGCTTATTAGGTGGACATTAAATCCTTCTACTGCTTTTGTCGAAGGTTTTGATCCCTGGCTGTCTTGATAATAATTTAAAAAAGACCAGCCGTTTAAGATATTGCTGGTGTGTGATCTAAATTGGTTTCATAATTTACGAATGATTAAGTTTGATCGCGTAAAACTGGACTCGAAAACCGAAGTCCTTAGAGAAGAAGTGCGTCAATTTCTTGACGATAATAGTGAACATCTCGAAACAAGAAATTCTGATTTTGTTACAGGTCATGATCCCGTGTTCTCTAAAAAACTTGGGGACAAGGGTTGGATTGGGATGACCTGGCCCGTCGAACTTGGTGGGGGTTCTAAAACATTTTTTGAAAGATACGTGGTAACCGAAGAGCTNCTGGCCGCTGGCGCTCCGGTCAGTGCCCATTGGATTGCAGACAGGCAAAGTGGTCCGCTGTTATTGAATTATGGTACCGAGACACAAAAACAGGAATATGTTCCTGCAATTGCCAAAGGAGAAACTTTCTTCTCGATAGGGATGAGCGAGCCAGATACAGGTTCAGATCTTGCTTCGGTGCGAACCACTGCGAGGCGAGATGGTGATGAGTATGTAATCAATGGAACCAAAATTTGGACCACTGACGCACATAGAAACCATTTCATCATCTGTTTGGTTAGAACAGATGAGGCCGGAGAAAATCGGCACGCTGGCCTGTCTCAGATCATTGTTGATTTGAAAAACGACGGTGCCAAGGTCAGACCAATTCAGAACATGGCGGGGGGTGAGGACTTCAATGAGGTGGTTTTCGAGGATGTTCGAGTTCCTGCTGACAGAATCGTAGGCGAACCGGGTAATGGATGGGCTCAGGTGACTTCTGAGTTGGCCTATGAACGTAGTGGTCCTGAGAGATTTTTATCTTCGTTTCGAGTCTATGTTGAATTGGTTCGAGCATGCGGAGACGAGCCAGAGGTTCACCAAAAAGCGGCTATAGGCAGGATAACTTCCCACCTGATGACTATGAGAAGAATGTCTATCTCTATTGCTAGTATGTTAGAAGATGGAAAAGACGTGGCTCATGAGGCAGCTTTGGTTAAGGAATTGGGCAATAACTTTGAAAAGGTCTTGCCGGAGATAGCCAGATTGGCTGCCCCATTGAGCCTTTCTAGTAACTTCAAAAAAACTTTCATGGATACGATTTTATTGTCACCTTCCTTTACGCTGAGGGGAGGCACCCGAGAGATTATGCGTGGTGTTATTGCGAGAGGATTAGGGCTTAGATGACAGAGCGTACAATTGACCTCATATTGGATACGGCCTCTCGAATTTTTGCCGACCATTGTGATAAATCTTTATTAGATCTTTGCGAAGGTGGGGACGACGCGCCTGCAGCTCTATGGGATTTGCTCAAAAAGAACGGATTTAATTTGTTGGGTTCTGAAGAGAGCGGGACTTCACTGTCTGACTTGTATGAGTTCCTCATCGAGTGTGGGCGTCACGCAGTGCCATTACCGATTTCTGAAACACTTCTTATGAATGTCTGGTTCGGTAATTCCGAACAGATGAGTGGTATTGGAGAGTTGTCGGGAAATCAAATTTTTAACGTGCCATTTGGCATGACCGTCGGTCGTATCGGCGTTATTGAGAAAGGAACAGACTCCGTAGTAATGCTGGGCGACCGAGAATTGATCGACTCGGGGTTTAACGTCGCTGGCGAAAGGAGAGACGTCCTGGCTTTCTCCGAGGGAGAAAAAATCTCTGTTGGGTCTGACCCCTATGCTCAAATGGCTCTAACGCGAGTCTGTATGTTAGCTGGTTGCATGCAAAGGGTTTTGGATTTGGGTGTTCAGTTTGCATCTGAGCGAACTCAGTTCGGAAGGAGTATCAGCAAGTTTCAAGCGATCCAGCATAGCTTGGCTTTAGTGGCGTGCGAAGTTGCAGCCTCTAGAAGGGCAGCTGAAGCTGCCATCGATGCGTTAGGGGATCGGCGTTTTGTTCTAGAAGTGGCGGCAGCCAAAGCGNGNGTAGGTGANGCTGCAGGTTTCATTGCGGAGCAGGTACATCAAGTGCACGGAGCNATGGGGTTCACTCAAGAACATAGATTGCACCATTACACGAAACGCTTGTGGTCTTGGCGTGATGAGTGGGGGAACGAATTCGAATGGCAAACTTTACTAGGCCAAGAGGTTGCTCGAAGCGGAGCAGATTCTGCCTGGTCTTTCATTGCTACAAGCAGTTAGATTTTCAGATGGCCCCCCAATGTTCAAAGTGTCACCATACTATGTAGACACCTCGAGTTTGGTTTTATCAGTTTTCTAAATTGACGATCATNTTNCCNGTATTNGCGCCAGTAAAAAGACCTATGAAGGCTTCGCCAGCATTATCGATACCCTCATAAACAGTCTCTTTAGAATTGATGCTGCCCTCATTTACCCACGATTCCATATCGTTTCTAAACTGGGATTTAAGGTGATCGAAGTGACTCACGATAAAACCCCTAAGCGTAAGTCCGAGACCTATGGCTACAGCTAAATTGTTAGGGCCTGGTCTAGGCTCAGTATCGTTGTATTGTGCGATGGCACCGCATAGAGGAATTCTGCCGAATTGCCTCATGTGCATTATTGCAGCTTGAAGGTGGTCTGCTCCTACGTTATCGAAATAAATATCGATACCTTCTGGTGCAGCCTCTCTTAAATGGCCCAATATTTGGCCGTTGTTGTAGTTGAAAGCATGATCAAAACCCAGCTCTTCGGTGAGAAGTTGGACTTTGGCGTCTGACCCTGCGCTACCAATGACCCGACAGTTTTTCAATTTAGCAATCTGCCCGACTATAGAGCCCACAGCGCCTGCGGCCCCTGAAACATAGACGGTTTCGCCTTCTTTAAGCGCTCCAACCTCCAATAGCCCCACGTAAGCGGTCATTCCGGGCATTCCAATGGTGCCAAGATACATGGATGGGCTGGCTTGTAGATTTCCTAGTTTTTCGATTCCCTCAGTGGTTGCTGTAAAGCCTTCCCGCCATCCATAGTGGCTTGAGACAAAATCTCCTGTCTTAAAATCTGGGTGATTAGATTCTATGACTCTACCGATTGCTCCGCCAGTCAGTACTTCGCCGATTTGAAAAGGAGGCACGTAAGATTTTCTGTCTACCATTCTCCCGCGCATGTAAGGGTCAACTGACATACACACGTTACGTACTTGAATTTCGTTTTCTTTCGGTGGCTCAAGTTTTTGTGTGATGACTTGAAAATCCTCCGATTTTGGGATTCCCTCGGGTCTGTTCTTCAACGCCACTGATCTTATTTCCATAGTGCTTTCTCGCTCTGACTTATATTGAGTGTAATTCGTTTGTGTTANCCCAGGTTCGGGATCCGGGTTCAGGAGGATCCTCGGGCGGTCCTGCAAAGCATTGTGCGATTTCCATCCATTTAGTTACATTTTNACCGCTAATCTGGAGATTGGTATCTTTGATATTTCTTACTTGCGTTACGACTTGACAGAACTCTACAGCTGAACCAGAAACGAGTTCTCCTTCCGTTTCATTATTCCAAGTCCAAGTTGACCCGTTNGGTGATAATAGCTCGACTTTCGGTTGTGGTGTAGGGGTCTCCAGACCGCGGTTTGCAAAAGTCCAGCCATAGGTCTTAACGCCTATGGTTGCGATATTTTTGAGTCTTTCGCTTTGAGGTCTCTTTAATTTCATTAGATCATAGACTTCCCACCCGTGCGCCCAAGTTTCCATCTGCCGGGCAGTAGCAAGCATTCGAGCCTTCATACCTGGACCTGCCCAGACGTATCGTTTTTCTGGGTCTGCTTTTTTGAATGCGGAACACATTTCTTCGAAGCTCGACCACCACTTTTCAAGTATTTCAGGCCCTGAGAGTGGTAGTTTCCTTCCCGTTAACAGCCACTCTTCTGCATACTCTCTGATTGACCCTTTTTTTGCTATAGAACCCATTAAAGCCCTGAATGTCTCTGAGCTGTTTAACGAGGTTAAGGCCATGTGATCTGCGATATGCAAATGAGCAACCACGTCCCAAATTGTCCATGCCTTGAAAGAAGACTGTTCGGACCAGAAAGCGGTGTCCATCTCTTTTAACACGCGGTAGAGCTCTAGCCCTTCCTCTCTGAGATCTAGAGTGATTTGGTCTAGGTCATCGGCTGCAGTTTGCTGCTTCATATTTTACTCCTCCCCAGAAAGGAGCATAGCTTGGAGCGGGAGTTGAGTCCAAACGATTAAAGCCAGGGAGCTGATCCCTGGCTCTACTCATATCAGGAGAAAACGCCTGTTTAAAACTGGTTCATGGTGTTAGCTGCTCCTCCAGCCAACAACGCTTTTTCGCCGAGGAAGTATTCTTTATGGTCGTCGCCGATATTTGANCCGGCTAGATCTTGNTGTTTAACGGCTGCAAGATCATTACGAATCTCCTGTCGCTGAACATCGCGAACATAAGCTAACATTCCCAGATCACCAAAATAACCTTCTGTAAGAGTATCCGTTGATAACGCCGCCGTATGATAGGTAGGCAAGGTGATCAAGTGATGAAAAATACCGGCTTCCCNAGCAGCATCTCGCTGAAAGCTTTGAACCAGAGCATCAGCTTGCTCAGCNAGTTCAGTGCCGTCCATGCTCACATCCATAAGACCTTTTTCGTCAACAGCTGGGTCTGGGTAGNCTGAAACATCTTTACCTGCAGCTTTCCAATCNTCGTAGACCTGCTCGCGGAATTTCAGTGTCCAATTGAAGGAAGGGGAGTTGTTATACACGAGTTTGGCTTCAGGTCTTACTTCCCTGACGCGGTTAACCATTTCTGCGATTTGCTCCACGTTTGGTTTTTCTGTTTCGATCCACAGTAAGTCGGCTCCATGCTGCAAACTTGTTATGCAGTCCAAGACGACTCGGTCAATTCCAGTATCTTCTTTGAATGCATACAAGCCGTTATCAAGCCGCTTGGGCTTTGCTATCTGCCCTCCCTGGTTAATCGTGATGTCTCCATCTTTAATTTCACTGAGCTCGCTGATCGGATCAGTATCCAGAAATTCGCAGTACTGACTCCCAAGGTCACCGCTGGTGATAGAAACCGGGATTTTTTGAGTAAGGCCTGCTCCAAGCGAGTCTGTTCTCGCGACGATGATGCCGTTATCNATGCCTAACTCAAGAAAAGCGTAGCGAATGGCGTTGATTTTAGACACGAAATCTTCGTGCGGCACTGTAACTTTACCCGCTTGGTGTCCGCATTGTTTTGCATCTGAAACTTGGTTTTCGATTTGTATGGCACAGGCTCCAGCTTCGATCATCTTTTTGGCGAGCAGATAGGTTGCCTCTTCATTTCCGAAACCAGCATCAATATCGGCGATGATGGGAACCACGTGAGTTTCGAAGTTATCAATCTGGTTTAGTATACCGTNTACATCGCCACCACTTTGCCGTGCTTCATCCAACTCAGCGAATAAATGTCTTAGTTCTCTCGCATCGGCTTGTTTCAGAAAGGTATAAATCTCCTCGATCAGATTGGCCACAGTCGTTTTTTCATGCATGCTTTGATCGGGAAGAGGGCCAAATTGTGATCGGAGCGCTGCTACCATCCAACCAGAGAGGTAAATGTAACTTTTGTCTGTGGTTTTCCTATGCCGTTTCACACCCATCATCACTTGTTGNGCTATGAAACCATGCCAACATCCTAAAGACTGGGTGTATTGGGACGGGTCTGCGTCGTAGTCTGCCATGTCCTTGCGCATGATGTCTGCTGTGTACTGAGCGATCTCAAGCCCTGTTTTGAAACGGTTTTGCAGTTTCATGCGGACCGAATATTCTGGATTGATAGCCTTCCATTCTTCCTTCCCATTGATAGTAGATTCGACTTTCTTGATTTCGTCTAAGTACGCGGACATGACTGTTCCTTTTTTTGTGGCTCGATTTGGCCGCAAGTTATCAATGTTGGATTGAGAAAAACATGGAATATATTGAAAACAATATATTCGAAATAGGAAAGTGAACCTATTTGATTGAAAAACTAATGTCGCCCAAATCCCCGAAACGGCCTATGTATTGGCCGGGAGTCGCAGGATGTGCTGGCCCGACCGAGCCGCTCATCAATAGCGAATTTGATGGTATTAGAGCTTCTTGAGAAAGGATCTGATTTATTAACCAAGCGAGCGCTACAGATTGTCCTCCCATAACTGAGGAACAATTTGCAGAATGCAATTCTTCGTTACCCCGGCTTAAGCTAGCGACAGCAGAGTCGGGGTCGCTTGTGTCGAAACCAATAGGCTCTCCCTTGATGAATCCAAAAGAGGCTGAGTTCGACGCGATAAGGTCTATGCCATTTGGTTTGCCNTCTAGGTTAGGTGAAGCGATTTCGATCATCGGGTAGTAGCACTCAAATAGAGCATACACTTCGTCTGGTTTTACTGGTTGTCTGATGTCGTTTTTGGTCTGAAACCCCAGTTCCGTCTCGATGAGTAAGTCTTTTGAATCTTCGATAATGGTATTCGCGGCAAATTCTCCTGAAGAGAAGAGCACGCCGCTCACCGGTGCTTCGATGCCCATAATTTGTTGAATCGGTTCGCTAGTTACAGCTGCTTTGTAACCAGCCTTTTCAGTTTTAAGTTCAGCGACAAAGAGCTGCTGTATTTCATAAGCAAGTTCGGTAGTAGCGCCTGGCTTTTCGAGCGACAAACTCGGATATTTAGAGCCCTGTTTGGATGCCCTGACTAGCTTGTCTACAAATTCGTTTTTCATAGATGGTCTGATTTCTATCGCTGACGAGGTTGTCTCATAGACGCTATTTGAAGGTCAAGTGCTAAGTCGATTAAAAAGAGTTATCTCCTTATCACTTGGAATGAAACTAAAGAGTTATAATCTATTTCTTTAAAAGTAGTAATGGAATAGATGGGGAAGCAGGAACCAAGAGAGTCAAGATTGATTTCGATTCTCGATTTGAAAAAAATCGACGAAGATCTGTTCTTGGGAGAAAACGAGGATCGCGGAGGTTTTAGATTATTTGGTGGCCAAGTTCTCGCNCAGGCGATGCGCGCTGCTTATCAAACTATTGAAAACCGGGATTTACATTCACTACATGCTTATTTCTTAAGAGGGGGAATTGGGGATAAACCNATTTTGTTTGAAGTTGAACGAGTTCGAGATGGAAATAGTTTTTCGATGAGACGAATTGTAGCCATTCAGAATGGGGACCCAATTTTCAACATGGATCTCTCCTTCCAGATTAGAGAATCTGGCTATCAACATTCATTGCCGATGCCTAATGTCCCGCCTCCGGAAGAGTTAGAGGATGATGTAGAAGTTGCGGTCAATATGAAAAATGCGCATGACAACATGAGTCCTATGGCAAAGATTCAAAGGCCTTTTCAGACTCGATCAGTTTTTCAGCTAGGATCAGAAGAATGGAAAATGGAGCGATTTAGTAATCCAGTCTGGGTTAAGTTTCGTAAGAATGTTGATCCGTATGATCAAGAATTGTCTCGCTGTTTAGTCGGTTATGCCTCTGATATGGGTTTGGTCTCAACGTCCACTTTACCGCATATGTCCTCGGTTTCCCGGCAGAAATTGCAATTGGCAAGCTTGGACCATTCTCTGTGGATACATCGAGACGTGCCCATTGACGACTGGATGTTGTTTAATAAAAGAACTTCGTCTGCGAACGGTTCAAGAGGTATGAATCATGCTGATTTTTTTTCTAAGGAAGGTGAACTGATAGCATCTGTTTCCCAGGAAGGTTTGATCCGGAGTTCTTCGGATCATTCTTCATAGTTAGTCGTACGAAACTGATGTGACCTCGAATTCGACCGATTTTGTCGTGCTTGCGAGCAGTATGGCTGAGTACTCGTTGTCGTCTAAGCTGATGTGGGTAGAATCTGCGGGGTTTTGATTCCAGGTCGCATCCACGCTTATCCATTGGTCGTTTATGTAGACCTCGTTCCAGGCGTGGAACATGAATTTGGGCCGCCCCCCGTCCCTGTATGCGATGCCATAGACCGGTCTAGCTGCAAGTCCCAACGATCTGGCAAGCGTTGTGAAAAGATCCGCAAAGTCAGTGCATTCGCCATACCCGCGTTCAAGGGCCGTAACCACTGATCCGACAGCATAGTTTGTTCTATAACTGAGTAATGAATTGGTATAAGCAACTAGCTTATCGAGATCTTCTTTTGTAGAGATATTGCTGGGCAAGCCGTTGAGTGCCCTGATTTTTGGGTGATTGACTGGGTATCTGAGGGTTTCGCCCAGGAAAGCATCCGGATTTCCAGTTTCTTCTCGAGCGACTGGATGACTGGATAGCGTGTCTGGGATGTGCGTCCTGATCTTTTTATCATTTAGCTGGTTTAATTTAGTTCGTAGATCAATCTGCGTTATCTGTGAAGTATTTAATAGCCTAGTTCGCACTGGGATATGAAGATCGCTTCTACTGGTTATCTTAGCTAATGACTTCGCTACTTTGATGTCGGAGGCTTCTATTGCGAATATCCCAGCCATCTCTAATTTTTCAGTTTGCAGATCTGAGTTGAGAAAAATTTTGGTAGGCGAGATCGGTGAGGCGCTCTGGATGAGGTACCCCTCCTTGTTTTTGTTTACTAAATTGAATTTTCGTTTAGTTACCCTGAGTTTCTCAAGATCAAGACTTCTGCTTACGATTGTATCGCCGTTACTTGGAGACTTTGACTCTAACCACATTTCAATAGTTAAGTAGTCTCGCAGATTGAATTGCCAATCATATTCTTCCTTAGTTAATTCTGTGCCTCGCCTGACAGAGACTTCATAGACATTCTTCTGTAGCAGGGCTTCTATCTCATTATCGATTGATCCCTGAATTGTCCGGAAGTTTGCGAANGATACGACGTGAGGGGGAGTGTGCGAAAAAATCAGTGTCTTTGAGGTGGTTACCGGATTGTTGCTCAAAACGTTAAAGTAACTAGTGCTTTCGAACTGCCAGTCGCCATCTTGAGTTTTTGCTACTGCGTTGTGCATATAGCCTATTTGGTTTTCTCCCATGCGAATCTGATACCATTTTTCTCCCAGCAGGTTATTTGCGATAATCTCTAATTTCGATACTGGTTTGGTAAAAAAGAAAATAGTAAGGGCAAGGAGAGCTGTGATCAGAGCCGCTAGCCAGATTTTTTTGAAGGTGGTGTATTCGATGATGCGGCCCAACTGCACTTGTTGTTTTCAGTCTAACCAGTTTAGGGATGATTACGAAACGGGTTTAGTGGATAAATGACTGTCGATACACAAAAAAGCGATGANCCTGGCAACGACTTCATACGACAACGAATAAAGAGCGATGTTAGTGCTGATCGCTTATCGCATGGAGTAATCACCCGATTTCCTCCCGAGCCAAATGGATTTCTTCATATTGGACACGCAAAGAGTATTTGCTTGAATTTCGGTGTAGCCCAAGAATTTGGTGGCAAGACCTTCCTTCGTTTTGACGATACAAATCCCGAAAAAGAAGACGAAATTTTCGTCCAGTCAATTTTGGAAGACGTTAAGTGGTTAGGTTATACCTGGGATAACCTGACCTATGCGTCGGATTATTTTGAGCAACTTTACACATTTGCGGAAGGACTGATTCTGGATGGGAAAGCCTATGTTTGTAGTCTGACGAGTGAGGAAATACGCGAATCGAGAGGGACGTTGACCGAGGTCGGTAAGAACAGCCCCTATCGGGATCGGAGTATTGATGAAAGTCTAGAAATGTTTAGGTCAATGAAGCAGGGCAAGTTTGAGGAAGGTAGCCAGGTACTCAGGCTAAAAATCGATATGGCTTCTCCCAACATGAATCTGAGGGACCCCGTCATTTATCGGATTCGTTATCAATCGCATCAAAGAACTGGAGATAAGTGGTGTATTTATCCCATGTATGACTACACGCATTGCATATGCGATGCCCTAGAGCATATAAGCCACTCTCTTTGCACACTGGAATTTGAGGATCATCGACCTTTGTATGATTGGGTGATAGAAAATATTGATATCGACTACCACCCTCCACAAATTGAATTTTCCAGACTTGGTCTCGAATACACTGTGATGAGCAAACGCCACCTTAGCCAACTGGTTGCTGACAAGATTGTCGAGGGTTGGGATGATCCTCGTATGCCGACGATAGCTGGACTGCGTCGAAGGGGCGTGCCCCCTTCCGCGATACGTGAGTTTTGTTCGAGGGTGGGAGTCACCAAACAATCGAATGTGGTTGAAATGGAATTGTTGGAATTTTGTATCCGACAAGAGCTAGAGTCCAATTCGCCCCGAGCTATGTGCGTGTTAGAACCACTCAAAGTTGTCATTACTAACTGGGATCAGGGTGAGTTGTTGTTAGAAGCTCCCTGGCACCCGAAACGCGAAAATCTGGGCTCCAGGTCCATACCTTTTTCTGGGACTCTCTATATCGAACGCGAAGATTTTTCTGTCGAGCCTCCTTCAAAGTGGAAGCGTTTGCAACCGGATGGTCTTGTTCGGTTACGCTATGGTTTCATCATACAGTGTGATGAGCTGGTGTATGGCGAAAATGGAGAAATATCAGAGCTTAGATGTACGTATTTTCCTGAGTCACGAAGCGGACAGGACACCAGCGGACTGAAACCTAAAGGTGTCATACACTGGGTATCTGAGTCTGGAGCACAACAAATTAAGGTTAAAAAGTACGATCGCCTTTTCAACGTGCCCGANCCTAAAGCGGATAATTTCATGGATGAGATAAATATTGAATCCTTACTTGAATGCGATGCGTTTATTGAGCCAGNGGCTTTAGGCTTGNATCAGCGGCAGTTTCAGTTCGAGCGAATTGGTTATTTTAGTAAAGACGAAGATGCAAGGGTATTTAACCAGACGGTGACCCTGCGCGAGGGGTTCTAAGGCGCAAGGTTTCTTTGTTATCTAAAACCGATATAGAACAAGCTAGGAAAAGGATAAGCGGATATCTAAACGAGACGCCTCTGTTGACGAGTGTCACGCTGAATAAAATGTGTGGTGCGAGTCTCTATTTCAAATGCGAAAACTTTCAAAAGAGCGGATCCTTTAAGTATAGAGGTGTGGCGAACGCATTCCTCTCTCTTAGCGAAAAAGATCGGCAAAAAGGAGTAATCACCCACTCGTCNGGTAATCATGGGGCGGCGCTTGCCGCATTTTCAAGCAAACTCAGTTTGCATTGTACTGTAGTGGTTCCAGAAGCCACATCTGAATTTAAATTTAGCGCTATCGAACGATACGGTGCTCACATTGTTAAGTGCGGTAATAGCCTGGAATCTCGAGAATTAGCGGTTAAGGATTTAATCGAGCAAAAGGACATGACCTTTATACCTCCTTATGACCACCTGGACGTTATCTCAGGCCAGGGTACGCTAGGGCTGGAGGTTATGGAGGAACTAGAGGCGGTGGAAGAGATCTGGTTACCCGTTGGAGGAGGAGGATTAGCCGGTGGTAACGTGTTATCTGTTGGTGACTCTGCGCAAGTAGTTGGNGCCGAACCACTGCTGGCAAGTGATGCACATGAGAGTCTCCGCATTGGGGTACGTCAGCCGCAGATGGAGCCCAAAACTTGCGCAGACGGTNTGCGAACAGCCTTGGGTGAGCTGAACTTTGAGATTCTGTCAAAATATTCATTGCCCATACACCTTGTAGACGAAGCTGAAATCAAGGATGCCCAGGCGATCTTAATGTCGTGCCTTAAAATATTAGTTGAACCCTCCGCTGCTGTGGCCTTTGCTGNCCTGCTGAAAAATGGTCCNCACCACNCGCAGAGCAAGGTAATTTGCCTGGTAGTCAGTGGNGGAAACGNAAAANNTTGAGCGANTAAGCGTTTTGCTCGAAACCCAGAATTTCTGGAGATTCGCCTCCAGAAATTATAATTTCTTTGATCGCNTCTGCGGCGTTTTGAATATCTTCTAGGTTAGTACCGCGAATGACGAGCATCGTTCCATAGCGGTCTTCGGCCAGGAAAGGGTAACTGCCGATATCCAGATCTGAAAATTCATCTTGTACCTTACCCAAAGGCTCGGAAATTTGACTTTCGCCAAGGTAGGCGCGAATTGAAAAACTATGCACTACATCTCCAGAATTCAGTGATCCTTCTAAAGAAGNAAGCATCGCTTGCATGACTCGAGGAATGCCTGCCATGACATAAACATTTTCAATGAAGAAGCCCTGAGGGCCGCCTGTTGGATTATCTATAAGTTCTGCACCCTCCGGGACTCTTGCCATCAGTAAGCGAGATTCCATAACTTCGGGTGGGGCCGGGCGAGTATTGATCCGTGCTTCGATGTCAGGGTGTCTCACAACGGGCTTATTGAAGGCCTTGGCAATGCATACAGCGGTGATGTCATCATGAGTAGGACCGATGCCTCCTGTGGTGAAGACATAGTCGTAATGCTTTCTGACTGAGTTCAAGGTTTCAATAATAGTTTCTTCGACATCAGGAATGACTCGCGCTTCTCGAACCTGGATTCCCCATTTGCCGAGGGTTTTTGAAATATAGTTTAGATTAATGTCTTGCGTGCGGCCGGAGAGTATTTCGTTTCCGATTATAAGGACGCAGGCGGTTACAGATTTTGAGGAAGCCAAAAACGACTCCTAAGTCTAAAGCCGTCATTCTAGCAGATTGGGTCGATTCCTAACTAAATGAATAAGGTTTATTTGCCTTGAAAGGCAGGTGTGCGCTTGTCTTTAAAAGCTGCTCTACCTTCCTTGTAGTCATCGCTGTTGAAACATTTATCTACTGCCTGCTTAACCANGTCGANCTCTGTCTCTGGAGAGCCGTTTTCCCAAACATTTATTGCCATTTTNGCGGCGCCNACTGTGAGTGGGGCATTTTTTGCGATTAAGTGAGCGTATTTGATGCANGCTTCTTCTATGGATTCCCGTGATTCTATGAAATTGATCAGATTCATACTTTTTGCCTCAGCTGCTTCGAAAAAGCGGGCCGAAAACATGATGTCCCTTGCGTGACTCGGTCCGACAACTCTGGCTAATTTGGCTAGGCCTTCAAACTCATATCCTAAGCCGAGTTTTGCTGCTGGAATGCCAAATTTCGAGTCGGGTGTGGCGAATCGAATATCGGCTGACAACGCAGTAGCCAGGCCGCCTCCGATGCAATACCCCTCAACCAGAGCGATCAACGGTTTTTTGAGTTTGTTGAGCCACATTGAACCGCGTCCAGCTATCTTCCCATATTCTTTTCGTTGATCCGCGTTAGAACGCTTGTTATCAAATTCGCTGATATCTGCTCCAGACACAAAAGATTTTCCTCCAGCACCCCTCATAATCACAACTCGAACGTTCTCGTTGCTGTTGAAGGCCTCTAGGATATCTCCCATTCCTTGCCACATCTCAAGCGCCAAGGCATTGTGTCTTTCTGGGTTGTTAAATGTCATCCAACCGATACCGTCTTCGATCCTGGCTGTCATTTTCTCTGTGTTAAGTTCGATATCCATGTAGTCCTCCTAACTTGATACTTGCTCGATTAGTTCGGCTCTTGCAAGAAGCTTTTTTGCTCGGTTTAGATGCGGCACATCGACCATTTGGCCTTCAAAGGCTATTGCCATGAGTCCTTGTTTTTCAGCTTCTGCAAAGGCTTCAATCAACCTTTTTGCAGTGTTGACCTCGGTTTTATCTGGCGAGAAAGCCGCGTTGACGACCTCTAGCTGATCGGGGTGAATGGTCATTTTCCCCGTGTATCCCATCCACGAAGCTTCCTCACAGTCTTTCTGGAGGCCTTTTGAATCTTTGAAATCGACAAACACAGTGTCGATTGGTTGCACTTCCCCAGCGGCGGCACATATCAGAGTCATATTTCTGCAATGTTTGTAGATATCGAGATAAGAGCCGTCCGGTCCTCTATTTTTTGTGGAGCCCAGCGATGCGGCTAGATCTTCAGCTCCCCATGACAGTGCCGCTACTCTTTCGCAGTCAGTAAATGAGGGCAAATTGAGAATACTTCTTGGGGTCTCAGTGGTAATGAGAATCAGATTTACGGATTTTTTTGGCAGTGCAAGTTGCGTTTCCCATTTTGTTATCTCCTCATCGAGTTTTAGGAGTTCCTGGAAAGTTGAAACTTTAGGGATTACCAAGGAGTCTGGATGGCCTTGCATTACAACTTCGATGTCCTCCAGGCCCCAAGGGCTATCGACCGGGTTAATTCGAACGGTTTTTTCTTTACCACCAAAATCGGCCGACTTAAGCCAGTCTCTGATCACTTGTCTTGCGTCGCCTTTTTTTTGTGGTGTTACTGCGTCTTCAAGATCCAATATCAATGAGTCGGCCCCGCTTGCGAGGGATTTCAAAAACATTTTTTCGTTTGCCCCNGGGACAAAATGTAGAGACCTTCTTAGGTGGATAGCTGTCATGAGTTTTTCCTCGCCATCATTCCCGTTCTGATACACAAACAAACGATATCATTGTGTTGGTTCCTAGCTGTGTGCTCGAAAGTAACGATTCCTCTATCAGTTTTAGTTTTACTCTCCCGCTTCTCTAGTACCTTGGTGGACGCGCTTATGGTATCGCCTATGAATACGGGGTTCGGAAATGTCGTTTTATCAAATCCTAGATTCCCAATAGTTGTGCCAAGCGTGGTNTCACTCACGGANAGTCCNACNACTAATCCAAGNGTGAAAATACTGTTCACCAGTATCTTTCCATGAACGGTCNTNTTCGCGAATTCTTCNTCTAANTGTAATGGTTGAGTATTCATGGTGAGTGTTGTGAATAGCAGATTATCAGTTTCNGTAACGGTCCTTGCAGGTAAATGGACGAATTCGTCGCCGACCTGAAGTTCTTCGTAAAATTTGCCGCTCATTAAATCCTCCCTTGGCATTAAGTATCATATACTATGGCGATCGGTTCGCTAGATCAGCAAGAATATCGTATTCAAAGAGGCCTGTTAGAAATATGAATTTTGAATTAAGTGAAGAGCAACTATTAATACGAGAGTCAGTGGTAAAACTATGCGCTGATTTTCCTGATGACTATTGGTCGAAGAAAGATACGGAACACGAATTTCCTTGGGATTTTTATGAAGCGATGGCCGAAGCTGGTTGGCTGGGCATAGCTATTCCGGAAGCCTATGGCGGTAGCGGTCGAGGAATTACGGAAGCAAGTCTTGTGTTAGAGGAAGTTGCTGCGAGCGGCGCAGCGATGAATGGAGCTACTTCCTTACATTTGTCGATCTTTGGCATGCACCCTGTCGTNAAGTATGGCTCGGAAGAGATGAAGCAAAAGTATTTGCCAAGAGTGGCTAAAGGNGATTTGCATGTTGCTTTTGGTGTCACGGAGCCAGACGCTGGAACAGATACGACNTCTATTACTACNTCAGCNCGTNTAGANGGNGATAATTATCTTGTNAAGGGCAGGAAAGTTTGGACGACNAAAGCTTTGCAATCTGAGAAAGTTTTGCTGCTAGTAAGAACAACTGATAAAGAGGCCACNGAGTCAAGGACGGGTGGCATGACCTTGTTGCTGGCAGATCTTCAACGAGACGAGGTGTCTATTTCCCCAATAGATAAGTTGGGTCGAAATGCTGTGGCGACCTGTGAAGTCGTTTACGATGATTTGCCAGTGTTGCTGTCAGACCGTGTAGGAGAAGAGGGTAAGGGTTTTCGTTATCTTTTAGATGGCTTGAATGCCGAGCGTATTTTGATCGCGGCAGAAGCTCTTGGCATCGGTCGTGCTGCCATGGCGAAAGCGGTGGCTTATGCTAACGAAAGAGTTGTGTTTGGTCGTCCGATTGGGAAAAACCAGGGTGTTGCGTTTCCGTTAGCCGAGGCAAAAATGAGATTGGACGCAGCAGAATTAATGATAAGAAAGGCATCTTGGTTGATCGATAATGGTCAGCCCTGTGGCGCCGAGGCAAACATGGCCAAGTGGTTAGCCGCGGATGCGGCTTTCTTTGCTGCTGATAGAGCGGTTCAGACTCATGGTGGATTTGGGTACGCCACTGAGTATCACGTCGAGAGGTATTGGAGAGAGGCCAGGTTGATGAAAATTGCGCCCATCTCACAGGAGATGGTTCAAAATTTCGTGAGCGAGCATGTTCTGGAACTACCAAAATCGTATTAATTTGATCGATCGAGTGATTTTCAGGGTGAAGATTCAGCTCTAAGTAATGAAGTCCTCGTTGCCACGTTTGAGCTCAGAAATAACGTAATGTCGTAGCTTGGGTGTTAACGTTTCAGGATCCTCGTTCGAAGAAATCGGTTTGCCCGTTTTGATGTAATATCGACTATTCACTTTATTCAATAACTCCCTGAATAACGTCATATCTTTTATTTCTGTATTCAAAAACCAAAAAAGGTAATACAAGAAACTATTTGAAGCTTTTATGTGCATCGGAACTATAGGGCAGTCGTACTTTTGGGCCAGAGAGACTCCGGAAGTAAGCCATGGGCGTTCGATCAAACCCAGAGGGGTTGGTCGGGCTAATTTCCCCGAGGCAAATATCACTATAAGTTTTTCCTCCTTGAAAGCTTGAATCATAGATTTAACGGTTTCCTTACTTTTAGTATGGTCGCGTCTATGTTCCATCCACTCGACCGGGATAATTATATCTTTCAGCGTCGGTGCACATCGCACAGCATCTCGATTTGCGAAAAATTTAATGTCTTGCCGCACCGATTTAATGGCTTCGTATACGGCTACCCCGTCGGCTATTCCTGAAGGATGGTTAGGCATCAGTATCGCCCTGCCCGCTGCGGGTATATTTTTCAAGCCGGTAGCCTTGAGGTTTAGATTCAAAAGCTTTCCAAGGTGGTCAAATATATCTCTCCCTCCCATTGGTGTTACTTGGTCTATCAATTCTTTTGCTTCTTGATACTTCAGGTAGGGGTAGAGTCGTGACTGAACAAACGACCAAATACGCGGATTCTTCATGAGTTTGGTAGCTCGTTCTTCTATGAGTATGTCTACAATGTGGCGCATTTCTTCAAGAATGATTGAACTGTTTGATTAAACTCCTGTGGCTTTTGCATGTTTACCGCATGGCCCGCTTCGATTTCTGTGATTTCTAAATTAGGCATGTTTGTTTCTGCCCAAATTTTAGATTCTAAAAATCGTTTTTCCTGAGTTCCCCAACATAACAATGCAGGAGAATGATTCTCGATCGCGAGCGCTCTAATACTTGCGTTGGGAGTGGTAGCTCTAAGGGTATTTGCTATGCCAATAGGGTTGAGTAAAGCTGAGTCTTGCTCAAGGGCAGCATAAATTTTGGAAGGTAGTTTCTTCGCGTGCCTGGGATGAACGGGGATTTTCTCGATTGCAGATAAACCGCCAGTTTGGATGTTGTCTCCTGACTTCTTCGCTGTTTTTTTCCATTCCTTCGATTGAGACTCGCTTGCGAAGGCTGAGTTTGAATTAGTCATGATGTGACCGGTCACTCGGTCGAAATGAAGGCAACTATATCTCGCTGTTAGAGCTGCCCCCAATGAGTAACCGCATACAAACCAGGAGGTTGTATTTAAGTCCTGCCTTATTTTTTCAAACTCCGAGACATATTGGTTTGGATGGTAATAATCAACATCGACTGGTGAAGGCGACCTGCCGTGTCCAAAGAGTTCTGCAGTAACCGGCGTGCAAAATTTGCTTAAGGCATCAATGTTTTCGATCCATTGTGCGTTAGACGAGAGAAATCCGTGAACCATGAGTAGGTACGGTCCTCGACCTGGATGGACTTCATAATGAATGTTTGTCAATTTGCGGGAACTCGATCTCAGAGCATGTTATTGTTTTAAGGAGACAGTTTCTAATATTAGGTCTGAAAAGACGAGCTAATAGTTTAAGGTTTAATTGGGAGATGACAAATGAACTATGATCTTGTTGTAAAAAATGGAACGATTATTGATGGTTCAGGGGGAGCCCGTTATAGGGCCGATGTTGGTATTTTGGACGGCAAGATTGCATCGATTGGCCGGATAGATTCAAAAAAAGCGAAAACTATTGATGCTGAAGGACACGTTGTCACGCCTGGGTTTGTCGATGGTCATACTCATATGGATGCACAAATATTTTGGGATCCGATCGGTTCTTGTTCTTGTTATCACGGTGTTACCAGTGTGGTGATGGGTAACTGCGGATTCACGCTAGCTCCGTGCAGAGAAACCGAGGCCGACATGGTTTTCCGGAGTTTGGAGCGAGCTGAGGATTTATCCAGAGATGCTATGTTGGCCGGTATAGATTGGAGCTGGGAGACTTTCCCAGAATATTTAGATGCAATCGACAAGTTACCAAAGGGTATAAATTATGCTGGTTACATAGGACATTCGGCTTTACGTACGTATGTAATGGGAGAGCGTGCGTTTGAAAATGAAGCTTCTGAAGATGAAGTCAAGAAAATGGAAGCTATAGTAAAAGAAGCGTTAGAAGCCGGAGCTATTGGGTTTTCGACCTCCAGAACTTTCAATCACATTACCGCAGACGACAAACCCGTTGCCAGTCGGTTGGCAAACTGGGAAGAGGTGCGAGCGATTGTCAACGCGATGGGCGAGACCGGTAAGGGAATATTTGAGATCGCGGGAGAATCTCCAGGAAGAGACCCTGAGCGTATCCGCGAGTATCACATACGATTGCGGGACCTTGCAGTAGAGTCAGGTGTGACTCAAACCTGGGGTATGTTTAGTTCGCGCATCGCTCCGGATTATTGGAGGCCCTACTTTGACCTTCTGGATGAAACTGCTGAATTGGGTGGGCGTATGTTTGCTCAAGTGCACAGCCGAGCACTCAGCACTTTGCTATCTTTTGAGAGCAATACTCCCTTTGATACCTGGGAATTCTGGAGCGATTTTCGGGCGCTTCCATTGGCTGAACAGAAAGCGAAGCTCAAAGATTCTCACATTAAGTCCAAGTTAGTCGAGATCGCCTCTCAGGAATACAAGGGGCCGAAAGTAGTTGGAGCAGAAGCGAGGCCGCCAGTTTGGGAGTTCGTTTATCCGATGGACGACATGGTATATGACAAACCTTCCATGGCTGAAATTGCTAAGCAGAAGGGGCTCCATCCTGTTGAACTGATGATAGACATGGCACTTGAAAAAGATCTGAAGATGTTTTTCCGACAACCGCTCGCAAATGAGTTAAATGAGCCAGTAATAGAGATGATTCGACACCCTAGAGCAGTTTGTACCTTCTCTGATTCTGGTGCTCATGTGTCTCAAATTATGGATAGTTCCTTGCAAACACATTTATTAAGTTATTGGGTCCGTGAAAAGGAAGCCATGTCGCTTGAAGAAGGCGTGCGGCAGATCACCTATGATACTGCNACCCTCTGGGGTTTGCATGACCGAGGATTGATTCGTGAGGGTTTAGCGGCGGATCTGGTTGTTTTTGATCCTGAAACTATCGGCGCNGATCTGCCTGAAATNGTCCATGATCTGCCGGCGGGTGAAAAAAGGATTAAGCAAACAGCTACTGGAATTAAGAACACCATNGTGAATGGCGATGTATTGTTGGAGAACAACGAATACACAGGAGCCACGTCTGGTAGGCTTTTGCGTAACTGATTATTGGTTGATCCATTGGAGCAGCTGAGGCAAGATTCGGCTTCNATCGATCGTGCTGCGCCCGTAGCTCAACTGGATAGAGCACCAGGCTTCGAACCTGGGGGTTCGGGGTTCGAGTCCCTGCGGGCGCGCCATCGATTATGGTTTGGGTTAAAAGATATTTGAACCCACGAGGTCGCCCTTCGATATCGCTTGTCCTTCTTTGATTAGGCCGGAGTCTTTCGCAGCTGAAAAAGGCACAGTGAACACCAAGACACCCGGAAGTTTTTGGGACTCGTGATACATCCGACTATTACATTTCGTGCAAAATTTCCATTTAATGTTGTTGGAGATATCCTCACGCTCTTCATGCTCGCTATCGTTGAATCTTACTAAGGCATCTTTGTGGTAGCCGACATGAAGAACTCTGGTTTCTTCCAGCTCAAATTCCTCNCTAGCATCNTANAGNAACAGAGGTGCNCCTGACGCNGTNGCGTTAAATTGTTTGCAATAGCAATGTATGTCCAATCTTGTTNACTCTTACGCTTTGGGNTTTTGAAACCGTGTTGTGNGGCCAGAATGAAAAACGACAAGTAGACTACCACTCTTAGATGTTTTTCCAAGTCAGTTTCTAGGGAATTTGGTTTGACGTGAGGTTTAGCGTGAACAATCTTTTACGATATTNCCAAGACAAAATTATTATCGGTTGGCGACATCTTGGCTTCCAGTTATGGTTAATCCAAAGCAATAGAAAATTAATGAGAGAAGAATATGAGTATTGCCGAACCTTTAAAGGGTGTCACTGTCCTTGACTTTGGTCAGGTCTATAACGGGCCCTATTGTGGTTTTTTATTAGCTCAAGCGGGAGCTCGGGTAATTAAGGTGGAGTCAAGAGTTGGTGAGCCGCTGAGAACAAGAGCTCAAGCCACTTCGGCAAGCTATCCCTTTTCTATGCTAAACGGCGGTAAGGAGTGCATAACGTTAAATATAAAGAGTGAGGACGGACAGAATCTTTTGAAACGACTGGTTCGTAAGGTCGATGTTTTGCTTGAAAACTTTGCCCCGGGAACACTCGAAAATTACGGGTTGGGTAGCNAGGATCTCTTGAAAATCAACCCGAAGTTAATCTATGCAGCGAGTACCGGTTATGGTGATGGCGGTCCCTATAGAGACTACTTGGGGATGGACATTACTATACAAGCGATGAGCGGAGTCATGAGTATTACAGGAGAGGATTCTGGTCCGCCAATGAAAGCTGGAGCGGCGTTATGCGACTTTTTGGGCGGGGTTCATCTGTACGGTGGGATAGTGTCGGCATTGTTTCAAAGAGAGCAGACTGGCTCTGGCGCAGTTTTGGATATTTCGATGCAAGACTGCGTATTCCCCACACTGACCACAGCTCTTGGGGCTTATTTTTTAGCGGGAGAACAAAAAGCTCGAACTGGAAACAGACATCCAGGTTTGTCTGCTGCGCCTTATAATGTTTATGAGAGTAAAGATGGTCACGTTGCCATGATCTGTATTAGAGATGGCCATTGGAGGAAACTTTGCGATGCAATGGACCGGCCTGAGCTTGCAGATGACTCTCGTTTTGTAGATATGAAATCAAGGAGCTTAAATATGGATTTGCTCGATGATTTGATTACGGGATGGACGAAGGAACTATCGAAAGAAGAAATTTTTAAAAAAGCACAAGAACACGGAGTGATTTGTGCGCCAGTTCAAGGTTTGGCTGACGTTGTCTCTGACCCCCATATGCATCAAAGAGGCTCGCTGCACTGGACTAGTAATGAGATGTTGGGCGAGATGGTTTTGATGAGCACTCCTTTGAGGTTTAAGGGTCAATCACCGCCACCTTTAAAGGCTGTTNCNGATCTTGGCCAAGATACAANTGACGTTTTGGAAGAAATGCTGGGNCTCAGCANCAAAGAGATAGAGGAGTTAAGNGAANTAGAGGCNATATAATTGTGAGTCGTTCTNNNCTTTGTGTTAGTCTCGCATGCTTTTTGGTAAGAAGTTAGAAGNAAGATGAACGCTGAATTTGATACGGTCGAAGATGCTTTAAAGGCCATTGCTGNTGGAGAAATGATTGTTGTCGCCGATGANGANGATCGTGAAAATGAAGGCGATTTAATCATGGCGGCCAGTAAGGCGACTCCCGAAGCCGTTGCCTTCATGATAAGACACACAAGCGGAATTCTCTGTGCTCCCTTGCTCGAAGAGCAAGCGGGTAGTTTGCATTTGGANCCGATGGTNGCNANNAATGATGCNCCNATGAGTACAGCNTTTACAGTGTCAATAGATTATAAAAAAGGNCTGACGACAGGAATATCTGCGGAAGAGCGAGCAGCTACAGTTCAGGCTTTAACGAACAGTAATGTGGCAGCTGAAGACTTTGTTCGNCCNGGTCATATATTTCCTCTNGTGTCTCGAAAAGGGGGNGTGTTGGTTCGNTCAGGCCACACTGAAGCCGGGACNGATTTNGCGGCTCTTGCTGGCNTNCCNCCAGTNGGNCTTCTGGCNGANTTGGTTAATGATGATGGAACAGTGCAGCGTCTTCCTGAACTNTTTGANTTTGCGAAGGAACATCAGCTCAAGATTATTTCGATTGCTGACTTGATCGCGTANAGNCAGGTTAGAGAACAATTAATCGAAAGAAGTTATGAATTTGAAGTNGTNACTAGAATTGGTCCGGCGAAAGCTTATGGCTACAAGACCCGTTTTGAGGATGGAGAACACGTTGCGTTGGTGTTCGGAGATATANANCAACTAGATTCTGTTCCTGTNCGAATCCATCGAGAAAAACTCGTTGAAGANGTTTTTGGNCCGCAAGGAGGNCAGGATACAAATTTGTTAGAAGCATCCATGAACCGCATCGAATCGCTTGGAGGAGGGGTTCTAATATACCTGAGAACAGGGTATGTGGGAGTGCCGCAGCAACTGCTAGTCGAGCAAACAAAAGAGGAAGAACGAAAAAAAGAGTGGTTAGAGATCGGTGTCGGAGCACAGATTCTTAAAGATCTAGGGCTATCTAAAATTCGTCTGATCGCGGGGAGAGAAGTTAGATATCTAGGAGTTGAGGGTTTCGGCCTGACTCTAGATTCAACGGAAATATTGTAGGGAGCGCAGGCGCAGCTAATAAAGCCGCTTATAAATTGACCTGAAAGCCCAGACGGGGGTTTAGTGAAGGAAAGTATTTTAGCAATCACTCTTGGCGACCCTGCTGGAGTAGGCCCAGAGATAGCCGCCAAGTTCGTTGCGAAATATTCTCCCAACCCAACTGAACACATTGTCTTCGTGGGCTGCGAATGGTCCATCCAGATGGGTGCATCTTCGTGTGGTTTAGCTTTACCTCCAATTAACTTGATTGAGCACTTTGAGCAAGCTCGAACCGGTTTAAACTTTTTAGATATTGGCGTTAAAAAACCCAGAGACTTTTGCTACGGAAAAGTCCAATCGGATTGCGGGCGTATAGCTGTCGAATCCGTTGAGAGAGCCGCGTTGGCCTGTTTGGAAAAAGAAATTTCTGGAATGGTTACCTGTCCTTTGAATAAAGAGGCAATTCATGCCGCAGGGTTTGTTGAAGATTTGGGGCATCAGGAAATTTTAGCTAGATTGGCCAATGTTGATTGGACGGCCACCATGTTAATGACACCTGGCTTGAAAGTTGCCCATTTATCGACTCACAAGTCTTTAATCGAAGCAGCGCGGTACGTCACCAAAGACAACATTTCATCGAAAATTGCTCTGATTCATAACACCTTGAGCGGATGGGGGATGTTAGCTCCGAAAATTGCGG
>PBUF01000101.1 GCA_002727775.1 Gammaproteobacteria bacterium | reverse complement strand
TCAATGAGTGAAGCTGCGTTAGAAAATGCGATGAATATGCTAAATGAAAAAATCGACATAGCGGGCCAGCCTACCGAATGGTTCGAGATGACTCAGGATCGGGTAAATAACTTTGCTGATGCGACCTTGGATCAGCAATGGATTCACGTCGATCCAGAAAAAGCGGCGAATGGACCCTTCGGGGGACCGATAGCGCATGGGCAATTGACGATGTCTATTATGAGTTTTCTGCCCGGTGGAGAGGGCGTAGGTTTGCCGGAAATAGAAGGAATGAAGATGGGCATAAATTTGGGCTGGAATAAAGTCCGATTCATGCACCCCGTTGCAGTGGGTTCTAAAATTCGAACAGTNGGNAAATTGAAAAGCGTTACCCAAAAAGGCGAGATGTTAGAGCTAATAAACGAGATGACCGTGGAAATTGATGGANTAGATAAGCCNGCATGTGTGGCAGAGAGNGTATTGCGTATAGCNTTTTAAGNANNNTNTTATGGACATCGGCATCTGTGTAGCNTCGCATATTAACGACATAGATTATGTTGTAAGAGCTGAAGAGCTTGGATACAGCCATGCTTGGCTTGCTGACTCGCAGATGCTTTGGTCTGACTGCTACGCAACGCTTGCTTTGGCNGCGTACAGGACTAATTCAATTAGTCTGGGGACTGGAGTTGCTATCACCGGTACACGTCCGGCCCCGGTTAATGCGGCGAGCATTGCTTCAATCAACGCCCTTGCGCCAGGCCGAACTTTTTTTGGGGTCGGCTCTGGGAACACGGCGAGAAGAGTCATGGGTCTTCCTCCTCAGAAAATTAAAGAGTTTGAAATTTACATNAAAACCCTTGTNCCGCTTTTAAAGGGGGAAGAGGTCGAATTTGAATTTGAAGGGCAGGAAAATCTGATTAAACACATCATGCCAGAAAAGGGCTTCGTGAACTTTGAAGATCAGATTCCCCTTTACATTTCTGGGTTTGGGCCGAAAAGNCTGGCNATTGCCGGTAAATACGGAGATGGNGCTGTAATCGGAGCTACTAGATCNACCTCGATGGGTAGTATGTGGCACATGGTTCAGGCTGGTGCGAGAGATTCTGGNCGTGAATTAGATCCCGGCTCAAATTACTACACGACCGCNTTGACCACGATGGTAGTGCTTGATGAAGGAGAGGCTATCGATTCNCCGAGAGTTAAATCTGAGTGTGGAGCGATGGCCATGGCGGCGGTTCACTATACCTACGANCAATATCGCAATTTTGGCCACCAGCCACCGAATGAACTGGCTGGCATATGGGATGATTACACGGCCTTGNTGGAAAGTTTTCCTGAAGAACGCAGGCACCAGAGAATTCATGCAGGTCATAACTGCTGGGTTNTCCCGGAAGAGGAAAANTTTCTGACTCCCGAAGTGTTNACTAGTTCCAGTATGATAGGTACCCAAGATGAGCTNCTTGAAAGGCTTCATNATTTATCCGATTCAGGACTGAATCAGGTCATGATCCTACCCAACTTTGACACAAGATACGATGTCATAGAGCGAGTGGCTAAAGACATCATACCAAACGTAGTTTAGATCGAACGAGTACGGGTCATTATTAACCGATCAAATTTCCNGCGTTGTCACGGATCTCAGGCCCGAAGACTCTAGCCCTGCCATCACCGAATTTGTCGTCTCTTGCTTTTAGGGTGGCTTTTAGGCCCTTCTCAGTTACGGATTTCCTGTAGTCTGCTGCCGCCCTTGTATTGTGGCCTCGGACGTCGTTTTCGGCCGCCATTCTTTGAAGTGTCCTTGCACCCATTAGCTCCAGGCCTGTATTGATTATCCTCTTGTTCGCGCTCAATAGATCAGGGTCAATATGAGCCATACGCGCGGTAAGCCCTTCGACTTCCCGATCCAAGTACTCGCTTGGAACAGATTTCAATATGAGACCGATGGATTGGGCTTCCGAGCCTGTGACGGTATCTCCGGTAAGCGTTAACCGTTTTGCCCATTGAGGTCCGACATTGTAGAGCCACATGTTGTTGGGTAGTGCGCCCAGGTCCCTTGCCGGCGGAAATCCAAATACTGCGTCATCAGCTGCGATGACCATGTCACATAAAAGAGCAATGTCCGTGCCNCCTGCCAGGCAGTATCCGTGCACTTGCGCGATCACGGGTTTGTGCATATCAAAGATAGCCATTCGATAACGCTGACCGCGCTCTAGTTGCCACGCATCATCGTCGATTGATCTGGCTCCTCGATAGGCCCGATTTTCATTCTCTACTCTAGAAACAGGTACTCTTTTACCACCACCTGTCAGATCATAACCAGCTGAGAAAGCTCGACCTGCCCCTTTTATTATGACGCTGTGAACGTCTCTGTCGTTATCGGCTTCCCAAAGCGCTTCTGACAATTCAGATTGTAGTTGTAGGGTTAGGGCATTGAGCTTTTCCGGTCGATTTAGCGTAATCTTTGCCGTGTTGTTAACAACTTCGTATATAATTTGCTCAAAGTCTTCCATAGATAATCCTGATATTTAAGGTGTGGTTAGATTGTATGCGTGTTAAAAAAAAAATCATTGGCCTTCAGTCTCAAAATAGACAGGAAACCTAGATGTTTACCTATTTGAACCCTGAGGTTCGCGAGAAATTAATCGATCAAGGACGCCTGGTAAGAATTAATTCTGAAGGGGAGTTGATGGATGTAAAAAGTCCCGATCATCCTGGCGAACTTGCGATCAATCTGCTGGGTCCTATTCCCCTGCCGATGGCGCTCGGTCAGGTAGAGGTTCGTGTCGATTGGTATGCGGCGGTAAGAAGCACTGAATTAAGTCAGGTGGAGTCCTTGGCCTCTGATTTGAGGGAGCGAGGCGGACAGCACCTGTTTTCCCACCTCGTTTCTCCTTTGGCGGTGAATAGTGTTTTGGTGATTGGTAAGCCTACCGAAAATCCTCTGGTTCGAGTTCATAGCAATTGCCTGACGGGAGACGTCTTTGGCTCTCAGCGCTGTGATTGTGGTCCGCAACTTGCCGCAGCGATCAAGAACATTGACGAGGACCCAGCAGGAGGCTACATCGTTTATATGGCTGGGCATGAAGGGAGAGGCATTGGCTTGTGGGCCAAAGCGGCTACCTACCTGCTTCAAGACTCGGGAGAAGATACCTACCAGGCCAATCGCTCTTTGGGGTTGCCCGACGACTCTAGGGACTTCACTGATGCAGCCATCTTGTTGAAGCATTTTGTTGGTAATGAGTCTTTTCGTTTGATGACGAATAACCCCAAGAAGCTGGATGACCTAGCAAAATATGGACTAACTAATCTTACAGCGGTAAAACATGTGACTGGGACCGGTGAATGGAATAGAACCTACCTAAACGCTAAACGTGGTTGGGGCCACAACATTGAGGAATCAGATTTAGTCTGATGAAACTGTTTTGGCTATTGCTTTGCCTTTATGCTCTAAATGGGCAGGCGCAAGAAGACTTAACGATCAATCAGCTACAATTTGTCGGAAGCCACAATAGCTATAAGCTGAAGATGAACCCTTTTGTCTTTGCGGCGCTCTCGGCGTGGGACTCTAAAATTGCTCAGTCTTTGGATTATTCGCACATAGCAATTGAAGCACAATTGGAGATGGGTGTTCGTAAGCTCGAGCTTGATGTGTTTTTCGATGCGACGAACAGCGCCTTGGTGGTTGGTCACGTCCAGCTTATTGACATGAATTCGAGTTGTTCCTTTTTGAACGAGTGTTTCAAAGTGCTATTGGATTGGTCAGCGAATAACGCTGAACATGTTCCTATCTGGATCAGCTTTAATGCTAAAGATCAGAAAATTGATGGTCTGCCTGACCCTGACGTGTTTTCTGATCAAGCTTTTCGTGTGCTTGATCAGCTTATTGAGGAAGCATTCGACGGGAAAATAATTTGGCCGAGAGATATCGACGGACTGAACTGGCCCAGAGTGAGCGACTCCCGTGGAAAGTTTATTTTTGTACTTGATGAAAGTGGTGAGAAGCGGCAGCGTTATCTGAATCGGTGGCAGGAACGTCCTATGTTTACGACGGTTGAACCTCCGCATCCTGCTGCTGCAATTTTGATTATTAATGATCCGATAAAGCAGAAAGACGCAATCACAGATTGGGTCAATCGAGGATTTATGGTGAGGACCCGAGCCGATGCTGATACGATCGAAGCCAGAATGAATCTAACTGAGCGGAAGATGGCCGCTTTAGAGAGCGGCGCTCAAGCGATAAGTACGGACTACTATATAGTATCTGAACATTTTGATTCGCCCTATCTGGTAAAACCGTTTATCGCCTGTAACCCGGTGAACACAAAATCGAATTGTGCTTTTGCAGAATAGCTTTGTGGTTATTGACTGTAATTTTGGATGTGTTCTTGAATTAGCTTATTGAAGGTGTAGGGCTGTTCAAAATACGGTGAGTGCCCAGCATCCGTCACTATCTCGATTCTCGCATCGTGAAAGCAGGGTACTAGGTCTGACAATTGTTCCGGCAGAAAAAGTGGATCTTCCTCCCCAGAGATAATAAGAGTGGGCACTTTCATGTTCTTTAGTCTGCTGGTTTCGACTCGGTCTTCCTGGCGACTGAGATTAGAGAGTCGTAAGAAAGAAAACTCCGTGTTGAATGCTTGTATTGACGAATAGAGTTGCACCAGCACAGGGTCTTCGAAGGTCTTTTTTGACATCGTCTCCTTGATTCCGTCTGCCCCCCTTGAACCTAGCTCCTGCAAAGCTTTGCTGGGGTTCGGAAGAGAAATGCCCCCTGGCGTACAGCTTAAGGTTAGGCTAGAAACCCTATCGGGATTGTCCAGCGCGCACCGTAAAGCGCTAAACCCTCCCATTGATTGGCCAACCAAGTGGGCCTTATTTATCTCCAAATGGTCCATGATCGCGAAAATATCGTCTCTAAAGTTTGGAATCGTCAAGGTTGAATCAGGCGCGGGTGACCGTGCAAAGGAGCGGTGATCGAAAGTAATGCATTGATATTTAGATTTGAAGTGGGCGATCTGATTAAACCAGATCGCTGCGTTGCCGCCAGCGCCGTGCGCAAACACGATTGCCGGTCCGGCGCCTGCGCTCTCGTAGTAGATTTCTGTTCCGTTTGAATTTACGTAAGGCATAATTCAGGAATTCTCCGGATATAGATTGAGGCTAATCATAGTGAAAAAAATACTTCTTTGTATTCTCGTTTTTTTTGCGGCTGGTTACTTTGTGGTCATGGAAACCGAGACTGGGCAAGATCTCTTTCTGGACCGGCTCTTGTCTGTCATGACGCAAAATCAGCAAACAGCGCCGGTTGACGGTCTTGATGTATATATTTGCGGAGCCTCGAGCCCCTTATCCACGACCGGAAACGCTCAATCGTGTGTATTTATAATAGCTGGGGATAGGAGTTTTGTGGTCGACACGGGCCCGGGTTCTCCAAGAGTTATCAGGCGTCTAGGGTTGCCGCTGAATAATTTGGAAGCAGTGCTGTTGACTCATTTTCACGGAGACCACATCTCGGCGCTAGGTGATGTCAATTTNAATTCGTGGGTNGCNGGTCGCGGCAAAAAATTAACGGTGATGGGGCCTGAGGGNGTNGATCTTGTAGTAAATGGTTTCAATCAAGCCTACTCGCTGGATAGCAGTTATCGGACGCGTCACCACGGCTGGGATATTTTGCCCCTCGAGTACTCAGTGATGCAGAGTAAAACAATAGAGGCCGGCCTGGTGTTTGAGGAAGATGGACTCAGCATTCGAGCTTTTAGGGTGGATCACTCACCAATAGAGCCTGCGGTTGGTTATCGATTTGACTATAAGGGTCGGTCGGTGGCGGTGAGCGGTGATTCTATTGTTACCGAGGACTATCGAGAAGCGGTCGACAGCGTGGACCTGTTGCTGGCTGATGCTCTTTCTGAGGTGCTAGTTAGTAAAATGTCTGAAGCCCTTTCTGCCAATGGAAACGAGAGAACATCTAAACTAATTCATGACGTTCTTGATTATCATGCGAGTACTACCAGCTTGGTAGAGATGGCTAAGCAGGCTAAAGTTCGGCAGCTAGCCTTCTATCATATGGTTCCTATGCCGACCAATATGTTCACAGAGAAGGTGTTTAGAAGAGGTGTGCCTGAAGAAGTGATCATTACAGATGATGGTACGCGGTTCATTTTGCCAGCGGATTCTGATGAGATAGTTATTCAGTAGATTAGTTCTAGTGCTGGAAAACTAATGTGAAACCAGTAGGTTCTAGAAAAGCGGAGCTTAGAGCATCGATAAAATTGGAAAAGTTTATAGGGAGGGGGTAGATGATAGATAGAGTTTGTTTGATCACTGGGGTTGGTCCAGGGACTGGGACAGCGCTCGTTAGACGGTTTTGCGAAGGCTATAAGGTGGCGATGATTGCCAGAAACGAAGACAGGCTGATTGAACTGGAATCGGATCTAACTGACGCCAAAGGTTATCCCTGTGATGTCTCGGACTTCGAGCAACTAAGCATGACGATCGACAGGATAAGAGAAGAACTGGGTGCTCCTAGTATAGTTGTTCACAATGCTGTCGGGGGCGCTTTCGGTAACTTCCTGGAAATTGACCCCTCGGTGTTGGAACACAATTTTCAGGTAAATACGATGGCGTTACTTCACATAGGCCGAGCTGTCGCCCCAGATATGATCTCGAAGGGGGAGGGCTCAATCATAATCACTGGTAATACGTCAGCGTATCGCGGTATGCCGGGCTTCGCTGGCTTTGCGCCTACTAAGGCTGCCCAACGCGTACTTGCGGAGAGCATGGCAAGGGACCTGGGTCCCAAAGGTGTCCACGTGGGGTACGTTGCAATCGACGCCGTTATAGACTTGGAGTGGACTCGTGAGCGAATGCCAGATAAGCCAGATGATTTTTTCTGTAAACCAGAGGATATTGCGGGCGAATGTTATCGTCTTGCACACCAGCCTAAGTCAGCCTGGTCCTTTAGTTCGATAATCAGACCGTTTGGTGAGAACTGGTCTGTAAGTTGAATGGATAGGCAAAAAAAAGCCCGCTTTCGCGGGCTTTTAGAACATTACTCAGGTTTGATTTTGAGTACATTATCGAGCGCAGAATAACGCTCACCTTCGTATTTGCGTACTTCGGCACGACCCACAACCATGTGATGAACCTCGTCGGGCCCATCAGCGATTCTGAGAGTTCGTTGTCCGGTATACATACCTGCTAGTGGTGTCCATTGAGACACTCCAGTTGCGCCATGCATCTGAATGGCTTGGTCAATAATCTGACAAACCTTCTCGGGCACCATAGCTTTAATGGCACTGACATAGACTCTAGCCTCTTTATTGCCTAATACGTCCATTGCCTTCGCTGCGCGCAGAACCATTAAACGACAAGCGTCAATTTCGATCCTCGCCCGAGAGACAAGCTCTAGGTTCTTGCCCAGCTGAATGATGGGCTTACCAAAGGCAGTCCGTGTGGTGGTACGACGTATCATGAGTTCCAATGCTCTTTCTGCAGTTCCAATGGATCGCATACAGTGATGTATCCTTCCAGGCCCTAGTCGAACCTGAGAAATCTCGAAGCCTCGGCCTTCGCCCAAAAGAATATTCTCTTTGGGAACGCGTACGTTATCAAAATGGATGTGCATATGACCATGTGGTGCATCGTCGTGTCCAAATACTTCCATACCCTCCAAGATGTGGACCCCGGGTGTGTCTATTGGCACAAGGATCTGCGACTGTTGTCTGTGGGGGGCTGCATCTGGGCTAGTCTTGACCATAGTGATCATCACTTTACATCGAGGGTCTCCAGCACCCGAAATGTAGTATTTCTCGCCGTTAATGACCCACTCGTCTCCTTCAAGAACGGCCTGAGTAGAGATGTTCTTGGCATCGGATGATGGCAAAGCCGGCTCTGTCATCGCAAATGCTGATCGGATCTCGCCATTAAGAAGTGGTTTTAGCCACTGTTCTTTTTGTTCCTCCGTTCCCACTCGCTCTAGCACTTCCATGTTTCCAGTATCTGGCGCACTACAGTTCATGGTCTGGGAAGACAGTCCGTTTTTTCCAAGCTCGTTAGCGATGTAGGTATAATCCAGGTTGGATAGACCCTCCATGCTCTCGGAACCAGGAAGGAAAAAGTTCCAAAGCCCGTTTTCTCGAGCCTTTTGTTTTGCGGCTTCCATGAGTTCCACCTGTCTAGGATGGTGGTCCCATCGGTCTATTTTAGCTTGTTCTCGTCCGAGCGCGTGATATTCCTCAGTCCAAGGATCAACGTTTTCTTTCACGTGCTTCTTAACACGATCTAGCAGAGGTTGTGCCTCGTCTGACATGGTCAGATCATATAGATCTGGGTTTTCAAGGGCTGCTTCAGCCATAATCCCCCCTTTAGGATAGTTAATTTACTTTGCNAATACTTTATTGCAGTAATGAGNNCAATTCTAACCTAGTAACGCGCATGGTTACACAGAAAAATTAATCGGTGTATNTGAGTTAATGTCGACTTNCTGGCAACGANNTAAACGTATGNCTTTCAAAGCCTGTATTCGGTTTGACAGTTNGGAAANGGTTAAGGCTCNTAAGCCTTTTCGGGTTTACTAAAATNTTCCAAAACTTNAGACATATAAAGNCCTAGAAAGACTGCTCTACTNANCATGAAAGCGCTCATNGCCAGCCATATCGCGTGATAGCCAANTGATTCNTAGCNGATGATAAGNGTGATAATCCAGACTAACCCGGCAAAAAACATCGANTTTCGCATCTCTCGAATTTTTGTAATACCGATNAAAATNCCATCNAGTACGAANGCNCCTACGCAGAACACCGGTGACAAAGCAATCCAGATCGTAAAATCGTCGGCTGTGCTTCGGACGTCTTCTGATACCGTCATGAAATTGATGAAAGTGTCTGAAAGTAGCCAGTAAACCAGAGCGATTAACAGGGCCAGTATTAGTGACCAAAGACTGGAGAAAAAACACGCGGCGCGAAAGTGCTTTTTGTTTTTGGCTCCAAAATAATATCCAGATAGTGATTCTGCGCTATGAGCGAAACCATCCAGACCATAGGTCATCATAAAGTAAAACTGCATTAAGATTCCGTGAGTCGCGAGCACCAGATCACCGAATCCCGTTGCGAGCAAGGTGCCCACAAAAAAGGGGATCTGAACAAAAAAGGTCCTAATGATGAGGTTGCCGCTGACATCGAAAAATTGTGAAAATTGTTTCTTTTGAAACAAAGCTTCTCTGCTGATTTTCAATAGACTCGAGCGATTAATGTGATAAGCGACAAGGAAGAGGCCCAGCAGGGCACTCGCCCATTCGCTTATTAGGGTGCCGATAGCGACGCCCTTCACTCCTAGATCAAAGACCAGTACCAATAGAACATCCAACGACAAATTGCTTAGATTTAAAAATATGGTTAGAAATAGAGTGGTCTTCATCTTTTGTAGACCAAAAAGTACCCCTATCGAAGCAAGTGAAATCAGTACTGCTGGAGCGCTAAAAATGCGAATAGAAAAGTATTCTTTAGCCATTTGTTCAATGCTCTCAGAGGACTCAAAGAGACTGAACAGAAGGTGCTCAAGCGGTTTGTGTATCAATACTAAAATTATGCCCAAGGAGGCAGCTATGAGCAGGGCTCTGGCATAAGTTAGGTTAACTTCGTCTGCGTCTCTGGCTCCAAATGCTTGTGCTACTAGACCTGTTGTACCCATGCGGAGGAATCCGAATAACCAATAGATTGCGCTGAATACTGCCGTGCCCACTGTGATTGCTCCAATGTAACCTGGCTCCGAAAGCTGTCCCAGAATGGCTACATCCACTAGGCCAACAAGTGGTATCGATAGATTTGAGAGAATGACTGGCCAGCTTAGCGCCAGNATTCTGCGGTGCCAATCTTGTTGTTCGTCCGCGAGATTATTTTGCACAGTTTAGGATTACCTAATGTGAGCTGATAGGTTTCTGCGTTAGTCTATCTTTTCAGTCTATAGCTCTTTTAAGTGTTGGGTCGTTNAATAACCAAGCTTTGAAGGAAGCNATAAAATCGAGCCAGTCTTCNACCATCAAGTAAAGACAGGGAACCAGCAGAAGGGTGATGAATGTTGCGAATAGGACGCCCCAGGCCAGAGAGATTGCTATGGGAAGAAAGGGTCCGGTTGCTGGCGTAACGGTAGTCATCAGCGGAATTAGGCCTACGAAGGTTGTCACCGAAGTTAAGAGAATCGGCCTGAAGCGAAGCGTGCATGCGTTAACGATCGCTTGAAAAATCTCAACACCTTCGCGGCGTTGTCGATTTGCGTAATCTACAAGGACAAGAGAACTGTTCACCACGACTCCTGCCAGAGCCACAATACCTAGAGCCGAAAAAAACATGAGCTGAACATCAAGCACGTAATGCCCGACTATTGCTCCGACTGCTCCGAAGGGAATAACCGACATGATAACCAATGGCTGTAAATAACTCTTTAGCGGTATGGCTAGCAGCCCATAAATCACGATCAACGAGAAAACGAAACCAATCAATAGAGCATTCATGGAACTAAATCGTTCCATTTGCTCCCCTCCNAGGAGTATATCTACATCGGGGTANTTCTCGGTTAGTGANGGGAATACNCTTGTTTGGACACTAGCCAAAATCTCTTCNGGCGCGACAACTCCTCGATCAACGTCAGCGGAAACAGATACNGTGCGCCTGCCATCTATCCTGTTGATAGTAGAATAACCCCTTTTTATTTCGAANTTCGCAACGCTATAGAATGGGACTTGGTTGCCATCTGGCGTCCGAATATACATATCCTCGAGACTGCCGATCGATTTTCTCTCGGCTTCAGGAAACCGAACCATTACTCGAACGTCGTCTTCTCCTCGTTGGACTCGTTGAGCCTGGGCGCCATAAAAAGCGTTTCTCACCTGCGTTGCAAGGTCATTGAGAGTTAAACCGAGATTTCTCGCTTCGGGTAGAAGACTCAGTTGTATTTCTTGTTTGCCGGAGCGAAAAGAATCACTTATGTCAAACATCCCGTCGAATCTGCCAAGTTCGCCTTTCAGTTCTTCTGCAGCTTCTCTTAGTCTATCTACATCTTTNCCTTTCAGTTCAACTTCAAAGGGCGCGCCCGCAGAAAACATNGANGCATCAAACGCTAGCTTAACNGCGTCCGGAATAGAGCCAGTGTATTCTCGCCAGCGATTGGCTACTACTTTTGCACTCAAATTGTTTCTTTCTGCTAGTGGAGCAAGTTCTATTGCAACTTCGGCCATGTTGCTTTGTCCTGGTCCTGCTGGTCTTCCCGGGCCTTGTCTGTCTCCCTGCTGGCCTATGCTAGAGAATATATTACGGANNAGAGGCTGGTTTAGCTNNAGCTCATTNGTCATATCCGCATTAACCCTCTCGGCAGCNTCGACCATTTGTTGAGCTGCTACNANGGTCGTNTCAACTGCNATTCCTTCGGGTAATTCGATGGTNGCATAGATTCGATCTCCCTCGACGGAGGGGAAGAATCCAAAGACGACCCTACCACTAAAGATAAGAGATAACGCTAGGATTAAAATACCGAGACCTACTGAGGTTGCGATATATCGCGATTTGAGTGTNCTCAANAGAAAGCTCTTATATCCTCCTGACGCTATGNTTTCGAGACCTTGCGCGAGNTTNCCTTGAAATTTTGTCCACGACTTTGTCAATATGGTTGATGGCTCTTTNCGACTACGATGAGCTAGATGCGANGGCAANATCAACTGNGATTCAATAATAGAACAAGCTAGAGCGATNATGACGACATANCCTATNGGGGCNAAAAATGGAGTCATGCGCCCCTCGGATATCACTAAAGGTAAGAACGCNGCTATAGTTGTGAGAACTCCAAAAATNACAGGAGTCGAAACNTCCCAGGTTCCTTCTACTGCGGCTTTAAGAGGATCTTTGCCNAANTGTTCGTGGCCNTAGATCCTNTCTCCCACNACNATTGCGTCGTCAACGACGATACCTAGGACNAAAATAAAAGCCATTACTGTCATGGTCGATATTGTCATGTCGAAAAGAGGCAAGAAGGCCAGAGTGCCAAGCAAAGCTACCGGTATGCCAATCGCTACCCACATAGCNATTTTGAATTTCAAGAAGAGNGTTAANATGATCANCACTAATANAAGACCGCCACCTGCGTTTTTTAGNAGCACNTTCATTCGCTCTNTTAACTCTTCAGAGGTATCTATCCATATGTCCAGGCTAATCTCTTNNGGAAGANTAGCCCTAAACTTGTCAACGACCACTTTTGTGTCTCGAGCGATTTGCATTAGGTCTTCTTTTCCCACCTGAGATACATTGACCACTACACCTCGGACTCCATTAAATTCGGCTACTAGATCGCCTTCTTCAAAAGTGTCNCTGATGGTCGCGATGTCTCCTAATGTCACTCGAGTACCGTCCTTTTTTGTTACCACCACCACTTCTTCAAATTCCGCACCCCAGTAAGCTTGGCCGGTTGTTCTTATCAGAATCTCGCCATTGTTGGTTTTGATGGTGCCACCTGGCATATCGAAGGAGCTGCTTCTAATNGCCTGGCTAACTTGATTCAATGTGATCCCGTATCTGCGTAATTCGAGCTCNGAAATTTCGATTGATATTTCGTAAGGCCTTACGTAACTCACGTTGACTAGCGAAATNCCATTGATGGCCGAAATTTCATCNCGAAGTTCTCTNGCGATTTCCTTGAGAGTGCGTTCGTCTGTATTNCCCGATACTGCTATNTGTAACACTCTCTTTGCCATGGTTAGTTTGGAAATTACTGGTTTCTCGGTTTCTACTGGAAAGCTGTTTATTCCATCGACGCGACTTTTGATCTCGTTAAGAACAGCAATTTCTTCGGCGTCCATTTTTAGCTCTGCATAGACGCCGCACATTCCTTCAGTGGCCGCGCTTCGAACTTTGTCAATGCCCTCTAGGCCTTCGATCGATTCCTCGACGCGCACGCACACNGCTTTTTCAGCTTCTATTGGAGCNGCTCCTAAATAGGGCACATGAATTTGAACCATACCGATATCAATGCTGGGAAANTCTTCCTGATTAGTAGTCAGNGCTCCAAANGCACCTCCGAGAAGTAAAATTATCATCGCGAGGTTNGCCGCTACAGGGTTGTTAGCGAACCAGTTGATTGCTGTGCGCATGGCTTTTTCCTGCTTCTAGGCTTCGTTTATGACGGGGTTTACAACCATGCCCTCAATGGCTGTTTGAAGAGGTGAGATGCAAACACGCTCTCCGGCCTCGAGTCCTGCTCGTACTAAAAGATCGTCTTGATACAAGCGCAGCGTTTCTATCTTTCTGAATCGTAATCGATTCTCATCATCGACNACCAGGACTTGATTATCGTTTCTCAGTGCCTCTCGAGGTAAAACTACGACATTTTTTGCGGCCAGTCCTTGTATCTCTGCAGATACAAAAAGACCTATTGACAGAGGCACAGGATTAGAAGTGCTTTCCACTCGAGCGACTAACTGAACCATCCTACTGGAAACGTCGATTTCTGCCTCTGAACGCACAATGTTGCCTTTCCATTTGAGCGTTTGACCCGCGTATTGAGCAGTTAAGGTTACTTCTGGCTGAAATTCTTGGGGTATTTCTCCACGAATGCTGACAGGAATGTT
>PBUF01000100.1 GCA_002727775.1 Gammaproteobacteria bacterium | reverse complement strand
TGCCCATACGGTTGGTGCTATCGGGGTCGGCGATCAAGCTGCACAAATCTGGGCAGATGCCCATCCTTTAATCACTGGCCTCGCAGTACCCGCTACGATGACTCTAGCAATATTGGTGCTGTCTGAACTTATTCCCAAAACCCTCGGAGCTAATCACTGGCAGACCTTAGCGCCTATTACCGCCACTTCTCTAGATTTTATTATCCGTTTGTTAGGGCCTTTGATATGGCTTAGCCAATTGATTACCCGAAAGCTCAAAAACAATAGCGTAAAGAGTGCTTTCAGNCGCAGTGATTTTTTGGCAATGGCCGATATCGGNGCACAGGATGGGGTCTTCGAAGAGCAAGAATCTGAAATCATCTCTAACCTATTAAAATTTAGATCCATTCAGGCAAAAGATGTGATGACACCGCGAACTGTGGTTCGTTCGGCACCTGCAACCGAGTCCTTATCAGAATTTTTTGAAGCGAATCGTGAACAACGGTTCTCGCGCGTACCCTTATACGAGAACGAGTCCCGCGACCAGGTCATCGGCTATGTATTGAAGGACCAGGTACTTGCAAGAATTGTAGATGGTCATACTTCCGATGCTTTGATCTCACTGAAGCGCGAAATCATAGCTGTACCTTTCGACTTTCCTATTCTTGAGCTGTTTAATCGTTTCTTGAGTTCTCGTGAACAAATAGCATTGGTTCTAGATGAATTTGGTGGAATGGACGGCATCGTGACCATGGAGGATGTCATCGAAACTTTATTGGGCGTAGAAATCGTCGATGAATCAGATAAGACCGTAGATATGCAGGTTTTAGCTCGCCGTAGTTGGGAGCGCCGCGCGAGAAGAGTTGGCTTGAACATTGAATCGACCCCCAAAGAGGAGAAAGCTGAGCCTCATCCTGAAAACAACGACTAGTAAGCTCCCATAGGAATCTATCCCTATGCGCAAATTAAGACATTTGTACACGGGTTCTCCATGCACAACCGCTGTTAAACCGTCAAGAGATTATTGGATGTCTTCGAAAGTGTACTGGTAGGCACGGGCGAATTCGAATCGCCGACCTCTTGCATGTCAAGCAAGCGCTCTAACCAACTGAGCTACGCGCCTATAATAACCAACCTTCCTTATTGTAACGAACTTAAGTCATCAAGACACCGAGCAAAATTCTGCAATTCAAAGAAATTTGAATTCTAATTACACCGATCAAATGAAGCAGTTATTCAACGAAAGCTCGCTCGAAAACATAATCTCCTGGCGAACCCTGTCCGGAAGAGACTTGGAAACCCAGAGAATTCAATAATTGACTAACGTCTTTTAGCATACTCTGACTGCCACACAACATAACGCGATCAGACTGAGGGTCGAGCTCTAGATCTCCCTTTTCAATAAGTTGCGTAATTCGTCCTGTCGTCTTAAAAGATTCTCGTGTCACGGTGGGGATATACTCAAACTTAGCCTTTACATGATCACCAATATATTCGCTTTCTATCAAACCCTGCGTTAGGTAATCAAAATAGGCTAAATCCTCTTTCTTCCTAACACAGTGGATCAACTTTATCTTGTCAAATCGCTCATAGGCGTCGGGGTCTTTGATAATACTCAAGAAAGGCGCTAAACCGGTACCCGTTGCCAAAAGATAAAGAGACTTACCCGGATTTAGGTCATCTATTACCAGAGTGCCTACTGGCTTTTGGCTCATTAAAACCGATTCCCCTTCTTTCAGATGCTGTAGCCTTGATGTCAAAGGCCCGTCCGGAACCTTTATCGAAAAGAACTCCAAGTAATCGTCATAATTTGCGCTAGCGATCGAGTAAGCCCTTAACAAAGGCTTACCTTCTACCTCTAAACCAAGCATTACAAAATGACCGTTTTGAAATCGAAATGAATTATTTCTGGTGCAACGAAAAGAAAAGAGACGTTCATTCCAATGAATAACCTTCGTCACCCGTTCTTCAATAAATTTAGCCATTTTATTGATCCCGAAAGCTGAGGCTAATTTTCAAAATACTTCTCTGCAGCGTTCATTAGGATAGTTGCTCGTAGGACCAAGTCATGAAAAACCGAGATTCTAAATCAAGTCAAATAGATTACAAATGNGTTGAAAGCCTGATCAACTAGGAAACCTAAATCAAAAATCTAATTCTTTCTCTTCAAATTACACTTTTTCAGGCTAGCAACTCTTGATCACGCAGTTGCTCAAGTTGATCACGAACCTTCGCTGCCTCTTCAAACTCCAGGTCCTCTGCATGCTTTAGCATTTTTTTCTCGAGTTCAATCAACAGCTTGCCCATTTCTTTACTACCTTTTGGAACCAAAACCAGATCGCTCTGTTTCTTGCCTTTGCCAGCAGCCTTCTTCTTAACATATTCTTGCGAACGAGCGCCTTCCATAACGTCTGCTATGTTCTTGGATACGGTCTTAGGGCTAATATTGTGCTCAGTGTTATAAGCCTCCTGCTTATCTCTTCTTCGAGTGGTCTCATCGATCGCCTTCTGCATCGACTTTGTTACTTGATCCGCATACAAAATCGCCCGCCCGTTGATGTTTCTCGCGGCTCGGCCTATTGTCTGGATCAGAGATCCTTCTGAGCGAAGAAAACCTTCTTTGTCCGCATCCAGAATTGCCACTAGGCTAACTTCAGGCATATCTAGGCCTTCTCTTAACAAATTGATACCAACTAACACGTCAAACTCACCGAGCCTCAAATCTCGGATGATCTCCATTCGCTCTACAGTATCAATATCCGAGTGCAGGTAACGCACGCGTACGCCGTGCTCGTCCAGGTAGTCGGTCAAATCCTCAGCCATTCGTTTGGTTAATGTCGTCACTAACACTCGTTCCTCTCGATCAATGACCTCTCCGATCTGACCAAGCAGATCGTCTACTTGCGAAGTTGCTGGTCTGATATCGACCTGCGGGTCCACCAGACCAGTGGGCCTGACAACCTGCTCGACGGTTTGACCGGACATTTTTTTGTCATAAGGGCCCGGCGTTGCCGAAACCAGTATCATTTGCGGGGCAAGCGATTCCCATTCATCAAATCTTAGTGGGCGATTGTCTAAGGCCGAGGGCAACCGAAAACCATATTCGACTAATGTTTCCTTGCGCGACCGATCCCCTTTATACATGGCTCCAATTTGAGGCACGGTCACATGGGATTCATCCAAGATCAACAGGGCATCGTTGGGAAGATAGTCAAACAAAGTCGGAGGCGGCTCTCCTTCCTGCCTTCCTGATAGATATCGAGAGTAATTCTCAATCCCTGAACAGTAGCCAAGCTCCTGAATCATCTCTAAGTCGAACTGGGTGCGCTGCTCCAGTCTCTGAGCCTCTACAAGCTTGTTCGCTTTTGTCAGAACCTTCAGACGGTCTTGAAGTTCTACCTTTATCTCATCTATAACTGCCAAAAGCCGATCCCGAGGAGTGACATAATGAGTCTTGGGGAACACCGTATATCTAGGAAGACGATTAAGAATTTCTCCAGTCAGTGGATCAAAAGTCGACAAGTTTTCAATTTCATCGTCAAACAGTTCAATCCTTAACGCCTCTTTTTCTGACTCGGCTGGAAAAACATCAATAACATCACCACGGACTCGGTAAGATCCACGCTGAAAAACAACATCGTTTCTAACATATTGAAGCTCTGCNAGACGTCGAATAATTTGCCTTTGATCAAACTTATCTCCTCGATCCAGATGTAACACCATCCTCAAATAAGATTGCGGATCGCCAAGTCCATAGATCGCCGATACGGAAGCCACTATTATCGCATCCCGTCTTTGCAGCAAAGCTTTTGTAGCGGAAAGCCTCATCTGCTCTATATGAGCATTGATCGATGAATCCTTTTCTATATAAGTGTCCGATGCCGGCACATAAGCTTCCGGCTGGTAGTAATCGTAATAGCTTACAAAGTACTCAACAGCATTATTGGGAAAGAACTCCCGAAACTCTCCATAAAGCTGGGCAGCGAGTGTTTTATTTGGAGCCATCACGATGGCCGGCCGCTGAACCTCTTGGATCACATTTGCGACAGAAAAAGTTTTACCGGANCCAGTGACGCCCANGAGCGTCTGATGAGTCAGTCCATCTAATAAACCGTCTTTTANCCCTTTAATGGCTAAGGGCTGGTCGCCAGACGGCCCAAATTTCGAAACTACCTCAAATTGACCTTCTGTAGTCACGGATGATCACCCGTTCTTACTTTCGAGAAAGTTCAAAGATTGTCCATTTATTCTGTTGCTAAGCATCTTCAGCTTTGTCGTCATCCTCTTCTGGTTGGTCAGCTGCGTCATCCGCTTCCGGTTCAGCCTCCGGCTGAGGCTCGGATTCCGCTTCAGAATCAGAATCGACTTTTTCAGCCACTGGTTCTTCTGCCTCCTCGCCCGTTTCTTCNGNGCTGGCGGATGCTTCTCCACCTTCACCAGAATCGGCCGAAACTTCTTCCGTAGTCTNTTCCGATGATGGCTCCTCTTTCGATGGTAAAACAGCATCGATCAACTCATGTTGAAGCAGTATTTCTATTTTTTCGGCACCGTTAACCGGCTTCCCTAGGGCATCTTGAANAGCGAATCGACCGTCGCGACGTTCAAAAATAGTNTACTCGTCAGTTTTCAATTTGACTTTCAATTTAAGCTCCTNGTTTAAAATTNAGCGGTCAGATTACGTTAAGAGAAGAAAGAGTCAATCCTNGAAAACGCCTATTTTTNGTTATGAATTCCGCTTGCTTTTTGCAATCTCTTCTTTAGAATGGCCAGTCCAAATTGGTANGACCAATTAGGTTATACCAACAAGGCTGGACCAANTTATCACTGTGCCATGGAAAAANTAAGTAAACACGAAGAGATCGCGGCAGGACTCATACAAGACATTCTCACAGGAAGATATCGTGTGGGAGAGCGCTTGCCNTCTGAACGAGATCTAGCAAGTNGATTTGATGCAAATCGTGGATCTGTCAGAGAGGCCATGAAAAAACTCGAGCAAATAGGTCTTGCGAATGTCCAACCGGGAGGGGCTCGGGTAAAAAACAAAGAGGAGGCCAGCCTAGAGGTAATAGGTCACCTCCTAGCTCAGGATAATCTTCCTGACGAGAGTCTTATTGATCAAATTTTGGTTGTGATGAGCGGTTTAATCGCCATCGCCGCATTTCTCGTCACAACACAAGGTAGTGAAGAAACTATTACTGAACTGAGAGATTTGGTTAAACCGTTGAAAAACAAAAAGCTTAACAGAGAAAGTCACACCGTCGCCCGGCTGGAGTTAATCAGCCGATTCGTTCAAGCCAGTGGCAATCTGCCACTTCAGATAATCGGTAGAGCGCTGTTTCAAGAAATGGCCCCAAACTTAACGAAATTACTACCACATGTAAAAGTGGACCCTAAGGCTTATGGGCCCATCGCCGAACAACTGGACCATGGTCTGGAGTCAAGAAACACTGACTCCGTCACTGCCGCTTTTAAGCAACTCTATGAGATCAATAGGGACAATATGATGAATGCGTTTTCTGAAGCTCGCATACAAATTCAAAACGAAAATAAGGAAGCTCTGACAAAATGATAAGACACCTCATCATTCCAGTTTTTATATTAGGTATCTTCCTTTTTCTTGCGGCAACTCTTATGGCCACAGCACCGGTACTTGAGCCAAGCAGCGTAGAAAAACTTGCAACTACGGTCAGAGTCGTGGAAATACAACCCAAATCCGTACAACTCAAAGTGAACTCTCAGGGGAGCGTAATGCCATCAACCGAGAGTCAGCTGATTCCCGAAGTATCCGGCAAGGTCTCGTGGATGTCTCCTAACCTAGTAGCTGGAGGTTATTTCGACGATCAAGAAATACTAATTCGCGTTGATGATACCGACTACAAAACAAAACTAGATCGTGCTCAAGCTAATCTGACTAGAGCGGAAGCCGAACAACAACACAACGAATTTGAATATCGTCGCATGCAAAGCCTTGTGAAGCGGAATCTGGTATCTAGGTCTCAACTGGAAAATTCTTTGCGAGCATACCGAGTTGCCGAAGCCTCACTTCAGGACGCCACTGCAAACTTTAATCAAGCAGAACAAGACTTAGCTCGAACACAAATTCGAGCACCTTTTGCAGGATTGGTTCGATCAGAGAATGTGGA
>PBUF01000099.1 GCA_002727775.1 Gammaproteobacteria bacterium | reverse complement strand
GAGCGCTCAAGTCGGTAGTATAGAGGACAACAAAACGGGTGGCTGGTATAGCTACAGGATGTCCAAGGCGGCTTTGAATATGGCCGTCAAGAGCCTGTCGCTGGAGTGTGCGCGATTTAAAAACGAGTCAGTTGTTGTAGCGATCCACCCTGGAACCACCATGACCAAGCTTTCTGAACCTTTTCTGAGACACCGCAAAAAACCTGTTAGAGAAGCAGGAGAAAGCGCTGCGGAGATATTAGAGTTGGTGAAGGAACTGGGCCCGCAAGATTCGGGAAAGTTCTTCACCACGAAGGGAGAGGCCATTCCCTGGTAGAACGAGGCTAGACTAATCTAAAGTCAAACCCGCATATTCTCATTGAATCGCCTGCTCGATTGCGGTCTTTCGCCACTAGACTAGCTGACGAAAGCCCGTCTCCTCGCCCGTCGGTGGCAGTGACAAACACAATCTCTGCGTCTTCTAATTCGATAACACGTGAATGCGAGGGAATACCGATAGCATTGGACCATCGCTCTGCCATTGCGTCAGGGTCGTTTGCTTGAATATCAATTGCATTTATCCCTGTAACCACCCCGTTTAGTGAGTGATACAGCCAATCTTGGCCCGCCCACAACCAGCTTTCCGGTGGATGGGCCTCGTCAAGCGATAGAATCGCGCCTCCGACGTCCTTCGGGTGTAAATGAATACCTCTTATGGAGGCGTCTTTTTCGGCGATCTCACCATCATGAACGATTCNAATGTCGATTTCTGTCAGACGAGATTTGTGCTGTTCTATATTTTCGGTCTGAAGGAGAACCATGTAACCTCCTTCCCCACCTCGCCTTTCAAGAAAGCGCTCTGCAGTTGTACCTGGCTGCTTGGGAGCGACCACCTCGAGAATTTGATCGCCTATCGCATACAGGCCGTGCCTTAATCCGAAGTGTGAAAGACCTGGATCCCGATAACATACCTCGAGGCCAANTTTGTCGCATATCTCATGTTCAANGGCCCGAAGTTCGGGTGTCACAAGGGCGATCTGTCTTAGTCGCATGGTAGCTGGCCTTTAATTTNTCTGGAAGCTTGGATANGAGTGTATCCAAAGGAAATTCTCTTTTCGAGGCACTTTCTGAATAGCTGAATAAGAACCAAGTTTTTTATATGAACTCAGGAAGCTTCGGCGATATGTCGCAGTACGAGCAAGCCGACTGCGAATGATCTTGAAGGTTTCTTGACCTGATCAAGGACCAAGCAACGAATATTTTCGAAGTAGATTGTTCGACTAAGTATTCTTTTTCGTGGCGTCGAACGTTTTAAGCNGGGTCGCCTCCTAATACGGCAGGAGTCTCGCAATACGTGCTCAAGATATACCTTTGATGTTCTCCTATCCTATCTGTCAGTACTTCAGCTACNGCCGGTATGTTCGAGTTCGATGCGAAATAGGCGAGCATGCCTTTGTTTTGCTTTGTCTCAGGCATGATTTCTGTCGGGACTGGAGAAACNCTCATACTGATGGTNGCCCAGTAGATNTCGGCTGCGNTAACGCCNTNNCCTACTAGNTACTCGGAGCCGTTAGCTTTTTGTTGTTCGAGTCTTCGATCAATTAACTTTAATATCTCTGCCAACTTGGTGGGAGCAGCTGCGCTTGCTTTCTCGCTAAAACCATACTTTTGAGCTAGTGGGCTGTCGTTCAGAATTCTCATGTTCCAGGCGAANCCATCCTCTCCCAGCACAATGGCGCAGAGNCCCAACACNTCTGCTCTCGCCTCGAAATTNTCTGGTAGCANCACAGGACTANCNTCCGCGCCGATTCTCTCGGCGAGCGCAAGTTGCTCAATCCAGACATTGCGNGGTCTTTCTNGATCGTGGAACATTGTCGGGAGGCCTGTCTGACTNGTNAGTTCGTAGAGTTTTGCCTGACGGTCTGCTCCGGTGTCTNTATCTTGACCCATNATAGGGTGAAGGGCTCTTATCAGAGGAACTTTCTTGACATAGCAGATGTTCTTNAGCGCTTCAGAAAATAGGGCTTGAATNCCTGGTATAAAGGTCACTCGAGTNCCTGAGGTCATTGCAGCGGCTTCTTCAAGAGTTATGAATTTTGGNTCTTTAGATTCGCTNGCACTAGCAGAGTCNTTCGCACTGTTTGNCATGAGTGAGTCCTTATTAATCGATAAATTATCTTATTGGGNGNNNAGAGAGNATATCAAAAGCAACTCNGCTAAGCTAAGCGAAACCTGTTCAGCAAGAAATNCGGCTAATGTTTTTTGGNAAAAAGGCTNTTANATTCCAAGGTCTAATTGATTGTAGTTCTTGAGTATGGTTTCGCGGGTATGTTCGGACCAGCGCAAAGTGTCAGCCTCTTTCTCCATTGGCTTGTAGCTATAAGATATCTCTTCAGAGAAGCATTGGTGTCTAGCATCGATTGCAAGTTGTACGATTTTCGAGCGATCGTGAATGCGTTGATGATCGTAGGTTATTTTCTCTTTGCTTCGAAAATTCCAACCGTCGACTCCCTCAACCGACAGACGTCGATGAAACCCGAAAACATAGGTGACTCTCGGCTTATCGGATCTGTTCGGAAATGAACAGTGAACCATCTGTCGGTTGCACACAGCAACATCTCCGGCAGCGCACAGCAACGGCACGGCTTNGGGCAGTTTGTCTGANCCGNCNTTNTCGCTGATTAATTNTTTGATATTGACTTTGCCTTTGTCATGGCTACCGGGAATGATCCACAGCGCGTTCAAGGCATCCGTAGGATATAACTGAGCCATAAAATTGAACCCATGAGTTCCAGAGTCCAGATCCGGGTGTTCCCAGTGTGTCACCCCGTCTTGGTGCCAAGACACGGCNGCGCCATAGTGTGCCGGTTTAACCCACACGGCGTCTGTGAAGGGCACAAAATCTGCNCCATTGATCGCCTCTGCNACTCGCAGTAATTCGGGATGTCCATACAAACGAAGATTAGAGTCCATCATNTGTAAGCTTCCGCTGATTTGCAGCACAACTTGATCCGGCGCGTCTTCGGGCGCCTCAAACTCTTTCATTTTTATTGGATANCGACCTCCCGTNGNGTCTGTTCCACCCATAGGNTCGCTCAGAGGTTTGGCAAATTGAAACGTTGCGCGCTCNAACTGCGCCGCTANNGANGGNCTNCCCTTGGCNTCGAGTGTTGTTTTTGAGTTTTTNGGGGCACGGTCCATNACCTCATTAAAGTCTGCGACCAGGTTATCGACCTCGNCNNGNTGGATTAATCCCTCNAGGACATANAACCCGTAGCGCCAGTAAGCGCTNAGAATATCNGGGTGAACCGCCCCATCTTCTGTAAACCTTATGGGACCCCGATTGGGCAATGCNTAGGCTTTTTCTTCACCCGTTTTAAAGTACTGATCAGNGATCTNTTGGTGCACCGTGTGACTCNCTGTTTATNCCCTTATTTGGCACTGTACAAAAGACGAACTAAAATTTGTATATCTAATTTAGTAAAATATTAACTTGANCTTACCGGGAACAAGAGAGTCACATGAAACANCGAACTTTTGGTCAACAAAAAACACCCATCTCTGCAATNGGCTACGGGGCGATGTCCTTNAGTGATTTTTATGGGCCCACGGACGAAGAGAANTCCCANGCAGTGNTGGANCGTTGCCTAGATCTGGGNATTACGCACATCGACACNTCAAATGTCTACGGAAAAGGGATGTCTGAAACTCGGATCGGTAGCTATCTAGCTAAACAGGGTAGCCAGGCCAAAGACTTGTTTACCATAGCAACAAAAGCAGGAATAACAGCTGATGCTGAGGGAAAGAGAAGCTACGATAACAGTTTAAAGCATATCGAGACAGAGCTGGACAAATCACTTGAAAGGCTTGGCGTTGATCAAGTGGAGCTCCTCTACATTCATAGAAGAGACGCAAAGACAGAAATTGAGGAAGTGGCGTCTTCGCTTGCTACGTTGGTTAAATCCGGGAAGATAAGGCAGATCGGGTTTTCAGAAATCGCCCCCACTTCTTTAGAGCGCGCACACCAGATACACCCAGTGGCTGCTGTTCAATCTGAGTATTCGCTCTCTACTCGATCTCCAGAAATGGGGTTGGTGCAAAAGACAAAAGAGCTCGGAACAACTCTCATAGCATTCAGTCCTGTTGGCAGATCCTTGCTTACGGACAATCCACTTGAATTCGAGGCGTGCAGAGAGCTTGCCTTTATGAAGGTGAATCCGCGGTTTCAGCAGGGTAACTACGAAAGAAATATCGAGCGGACTAACCAGCTAAGGGCCATGGCTTCAGACATGAGTGTGTCGACTTCCGGTCTTGCCATCGCCTGGTTGCTNGCCAAGGGCGACCATGTGGTTCCTATTCCTGGTACGCGTTCGGTTGAGCACTTGAATGAGTTGGCATCNGGCGCGGANTTGGAATTGAGTCCCTCGGATGTAGAGGCTATTGAAAAGGTGTTGCCTATTGGCTGGTGCCANGGAGATCGATATTCTGCTGATCAATGGCAAGGGCCCGANCGNTANTGNTGAGCCGNTCGNTTNNCCNNNCACNATNNANAGNTAATTACTCGAANCAATCTTGACAGCGATGGCTTTAAATTGAAGGGAAAGCGNGGNTTTGNGNNGCTGNAGAAGANTCTTCGANATGTANGAAATATCAGGTCTGCATTAGNCTAGANTACTGAANAANCCGATNATAANAATCTGATCATGACAGTATATTTGTACGGCTCATACGCGTCCTACGTCACAGCTAAAACACGATCCTATTTGTTNAAAAAGGGTGTTCCNTTTGTTGAGCGNGTACCTGGGCACCCCAGGTTTCGTGAACATGTCCGAGCCAACACCTTAAATCATCGGATCCCTCAGTTAGAGTTGTCAGATGGATCGGCAATTCAAGACTCCGTCGCGATTATGGACAGGCTTGAAGAGATTTACCCAGAGCCTTCGGTTTATCCACCAGGTTTAAAGCAGCAGACCCTTGCACGACTATTNGAAGTTTTAGTCGACGGTCTATTAGGTCGGCCAGCTTGGCATTACCGGTGGAACTACATGGAAGAAAACTATGGTTTTGTTGGTAGAGAGTTTGGCCGATCTTTCAAGCCCCAGGGCACCAACGAAGAANTCGATCATTTNGGCGAGATTATCGCGCAGCGCATGGAGAGCAAAAGATCCGGGATGGGAGCGAGCGAAGAGGCTCTGCCAGTGTTTGAGTCTTTTTATTTAGATGCGTTAGAGGTGCTTGAAAACNATTTTGTAACCACCCCTTATCTATTCGGCGGGATGCCATCGGTAGCAGATTTTGCGCTGATGGGNCCGTTGTTCGGTCATCTTGCGCGTGATCCAGAACCAGCGCGAATCATGAAACAGCTCGCCCCCAGGGTGTTTCGGTGGACCGAGGCAATGAACACTCCTCATATTCAAAGCCCCGAATTTGCGGATTTCGAGATGGCTTTTGACTCTGGAGATCAAATTTCGGAGGGTGCGTTAAATCTCTTTAGGCTTTGCTTGGAAGCCGCAGGTCAGCTGATCCCGCGAACTGCAGAAATTTATAATGAATGGGTAATGGACAAGCTCAACGAACCAGATAACACAATGATATCGAAAGAGGTTGATGAGCCTTCNATCGGTCGATTTGAAACNGTGTTGCGAGGNGTGACGATTCAGAACAGCGCCAGTTTGTACAGCCTCTGGGTTCATCAACGAACGCTCGAATGGTTTNNTTCGAAAGAAGATGATGAGCGGGAGACTATTAGTGAGTTTTTAAGCGAGTTCGGGGCANAGAAAATGNTCGCCATGAAATTAAAGAGGGCTCTGACCCGANTAAATAATCANATCGCCCTAGGCCCAATTAACTAGAGCGCAGATGAACTCGTNATATCAAAGCTCNNNTAATNGGCTATGNATCGNTATTCAAGGCCGTNAGTTTCATNAGTTGGCCGCTGCCTCTGCGGCCGTCCTCGAGCAGCCAGATCGNACCATCAGGACCTTGTTCTACATCCCGGATTCTCTTGTTCATGCCGAAGCGNTCGGCTTCTCTAGCTTCTTCATTTGATAACGTAACTCGTATTAGAGCCCTTGAAGACAATCCCCCAATAAGCAAGCTACCTCTCCAGTCTGGGAATTCCTCGCCGGTATAAAAGAGCATACTCGACGGTGAGATGACCGGAGTCCATGTGATTTTCGGGGCATCGAATTCTGGTCGTGTGTCGTGATCTGGTATGTCAGCTCCACTGTAGTGATCTCCGTTAGATACTATCGGGTAACCAAAGTTCGATTTGCGATTGACAAGGTTCAGCTCATCGCCTCCTTTTGGACCCATTTCCACCACCCATAATTTGCCATGATCGTCAAAGGCTACCCCCAAGGGGTTTCTATGGCCTAGTGACCATATTTGGCTTTGAACAGGACCTCCTGAAAATGGGTTGTCAGTAGGTTGGGAGCCATCCGCGTTAAGCCGAACCATTTTACCGAGGTTCGATTCCATATCTTGTGAGGGGTCGAATTTTTGTCGTTCTCCGGAACTGATCCAAAGATAACCCTGGGGGCCAAAAACAAGGCGATGGCCGAAGTGACCCTTTCCTGTCACCTTGGGATATTGGCGCCAGATGACTTC
>PBUF01000098.1 GCA_002727775.1 Gammaproteobacteria bacterium | reverse complement strand
AATCCGTATCTTAGAATTACGTTTAGAACAATAATCAACATGAGGATTAGCCATATCCAGGACAGATGTCTGCCTAATTTGTCTAGAATTTGGTCGACCGTGACGCTAAAACGAGTGTGAGGTAAATAGCTACTTTTCACTAGAAGTCTCTTGGTAAATAGGCTCGGGATTTCCAGTGCGAGTAGTTTTGTCGAAACTCTAGTTGGGATTCGTAAATTACAGCAAAATCCTTATCTCTTTCCGCTTCTTGTTCCAAAACTCTTCTCGTAACCCTTTCGAGTTCCCGTAGTATCTCTAGGGATAAAACTCTGGGCAAAGCTCCGGTCTCTTCAAAGCGTGCGACGACGGCACCTTGCTTTCCCTCTGAGCTCGATAAGTTTCTGATCACCCCGGCCGTACAAGCTAACTCCAATAAGCTTTGATCATTCGAGTCTAAAGAGTCCCATGTTGTTAGGTTGACGATTAGGTGAGATGCCGTGAATGGCTGGTGCCAGCCGGGGTAGTAGTTGTACTTTGCTACCCGATCAAATCCGAGCTGCTGATCTACGATTGGCAAAGCGAATTCTGTTGCGTCGATCGCACCTTTCTCGAGTGCTTGGAATATTTCTGATCCCGGAAGCATCGTGACGCTTGCTCCGAGTTGTTCAATGACTTTTCCGCCGAGGCCAGCAAAACGTATTTTTAATCCTTTTAAATCTTCTAGAGATTGAATGGGTTTTCTAAACCAACCGGCGGTTTCAGGTCCGGTCATGCCGCAGAAGATTGGATGAATGTTGTGCTTTTTGTATAGGGTTTCGGTTAGGTTTTTCCCATTCCCTTCGAACCACCAGGCGCTATATTCCCAGGGTTCCATTCCAAAAGGAACGGCACCAACTAATGCTGAAGCGGGAATTTTCCCTTGATCGTAACCTAACCAGGTATAACCAGCCTCGATCTTTTGATCGCGAACTGCATCGGTAATTGAAAAGGGAGGCACGATTTCGTTGGGTTCGAAGATATCTAGAAGGAAAGCTCCTCGACTGGCGTCGTTGATCATTTGTGAAACATAGACGGGATTATCCCCGAGAACCGGCCAGGTCGTTTGAAAAACCACAGGCACTCGCCATCTAACCCTAACCTGACTAGCAGATTGGGTTTCAGATGAGTCTAATGATTGTGACGTGCCGATGTGAACTGGTCGCACTGCCAAACTTGTAATGAATCCCACCGCGAGCGCCATCGCGACTGCGAAGAGTGCGGCTTTATTAGATATTTGTTTGCCGGACATTGCTGTTGCTTAAACTCTTGTTTATGTCACTGGCCGAGTTTGAAAGGGGTCTGGGGGCGATGCAACCGTGAATCAAAAAAAAATGCTTATTTTCCTTATTCAGTTTGTGTTCGAAGCTGTTGCGGTTAAACTTCGTCGCGTATTTTTCTAATAATAATAATCCAATGATCTAGGGGGATTACATGTTAATAGGGGTTCCGAAAGAAACCTGGTCTGGCGAATTGAGGACGGCGCTAGTGCCACAGAATGCCAAGAAGTTTATTGAGCTCGGAATGTCGGTTGTTCTTGAGAGTGAGTCGGGTGTTCCCTCGGGTTTTACTGACGCGATGTATGAAGACGTGGGCGTGAAAATCACTCAAGACAAAGCAGAGGTGCATGGCGCTGATATATTGATGCGGGTCCGTCAACCTACCNGTGCCGAANTACAGCTAGTAAANAAAGAAGCTGTAAGTATCAGTTTTTTAGATCCTTTCAATGAAAAAGAACTGGTCCAGGATATGGCGAAGAGGGAGATCCGAGGCATATCAATGGAAATGGTTCCCAGATCAACTCGCGCTCAAAAAATGGATGCTCTTTCATCTCAAGCTAATCTAGCGGGATACGTGACTGTTATTCAGGCGGCGTTCCATTGTCCAAAAATATTCCCGATGATGATGACGCCCGCGGGTACAATCGCTCCGGGCAGAGTATTTATTATCGGCGCAGGGGTTGCTGGCTTGCAGGCGATAGCAACCGCAAANAGATTGGGAGCTCGAGTAGAAGCTTTTGATACTCGGCCCGTTGTTGCTGAACAAGTTCAATCTTTGGGAGCTAAATTTCTAGATATTGATTTGGGTGAAGTTGGTCAGACTGAGCAAGGTTATGCGAAGGAGTTAACGGCTGAGCAACTAGAAAAGCAAAGAGAAGGCCAGAAGCAGGTTATCGGTCAATCAGATGTTCTAATTACTACCGCGCAAGTGTTTGGTCGTCCGGCNCCTCGTATTGTAGGTCTTGATATGGTCGAGGCGATGAAGCCCGGAAGTGTAGTTGTGGATATGGCTGTTGAATCTGGTGGTAATGTGGAAGGTTCTAAGCTGGATGAGGTGGTTGAAGTGGGCGGGGTCAAAATAATAGGCCAGGGAAACTTGCCAAGTGAAGTTGCAAGGAATGCCAGCGAGATGTACTCAAATAACCTTTTCAATCTTGTCTCAGAGTTCTGGGATGAAGAACAGAAAACCTTGGTACTGGATCCAGAGGACGAGATCATTAAAAGTTGCCTTATCACTCAAGGGGGTGACGTGATCAACGAAACTATAAAAAATTTGTATAACGGGGGCTAACTAATGGAAGCTGTATTACTTGGTCTGGTTTTAATGCTATCGATATTTTTGGGGTTTGAATTAATTTCAAAAGTCCCTGCGACTCTTCACACGCCGCTGATGTCCGGTGCAAATGCAATATCGGGTATCACGATCGTTGGTGCTCTAATTTCTGCTGGGGCGCAGTTGAATGAATACGCGACTATATTAGGTGGCCTAGCGGTGATGTTTGCTGCGATCAATGTTGTCGGTGGGTATTTAGTGACAAACAGGATGTTGAGCATGTTTAAGAAAAAAGAAGATGATCAGCAGGGGGCAAAACAATGAATNTAGAGCTGATCAATATTTGGTACGTCATTGCGGCGGCCTTATTTATTTTTGGGCTCAAACAGCTTGGGTCGCCGGCTACGGCTGTAAGAGGAAATATGCTTTCTTCTTTGGGGATGTTGATTGCCGTTGTAGTGACTCTGTTTAACGCTCAGATAATCTCTTTTCAGTGGATCGCAATTGCTGCACTAGGGGGAGCAATTGTTGGAGCGGTAGTCGCCCAAAANATTGAGATGACATCGATGCCTGAGATGGTGGCTTTATTCAATGGATCGGGAGGCATAGCGAGNTTGTTGGTCGGTTGGGCGGCTTTATACTCGGGACAAACTACTACGTTCACTGACATTACTATTCTTCTGTCGGTTGTAATAGGAGGAATTACTTTCAGCGGGAGNATTCTGGCGTGGGGAAAATTGTCAGAAGTGATGAATTCGGCGGCTATAGTTTTTGGTGCCCAACGGTTTGTTAACGCGCTCATCCTGGTTGCGTTGTTGGCTTGTGCGGTGATGTTTTGCCAAGATCCGTCGGTGGACTCTCCTTACCTGTACGCCGTGATCGGATTGTCCTTGGTTTTTGGGGTGATGGCTGTCCTACCGATTGGAGGAGCGGACATGCCCGTCGTTATTTCGCTCTTAAATAGCTATTCAGGTTTAGCGGCTTGTGCCGCGGGATTTGCGATTAACAACAACATTCTGATCGTAGCGGGTTCGATGGTTGGNGCCGCGGGTATTATCTTAACCAATATTATGTGTAAGGCCATGAACCGTTCGTTAGGTAANGTATTGTTCTCGGGGTTTGGCGCTGNAAAGCAGGCCTCCAAGGTGGAAGGCGANGTGAAACCTATTAACACTGAAGATGCATTTCTTATATTGGAAGCNGCTCAGTCTGTTAGCTTTGTNCCTGGATACGGTATGGCTGTCGCGCAGGCGCAACATGTTGTTAGGGAATTAGGGGAAATGCTAGAGGCAAATGGCGCTGAAGTGACTTATGCGATTCATCCGGTAGCTGGGCGGATGCCTGGACACATGAACGTATTGCTTGCGGAAGCAAATGTGCCCTATGACCAGCTCGTCGAAATGGAGGACATCAATCCCCGAATCGATAACGTCGATGTGGCTGTGGTGATTGGTGCAAATGATGTGGTCAATCCTGCTGCAAGAAATGATGAGAATAGCCCGATTTATGGAATGCCGATCATTAACGTCGATCAGGCCAGAACAGTCTTTGTCTTAAAAAGATCAATGGCGTCCGGTTTTTCTGGTGTAGACAATCCTTTGTTTTTTGGTGAAAACACGCGCATGTTGTTTGGTGATGCAAAGGACTCCATTTCTTCGGTAGTGGCAGAGTTTAAAACTTAAAACCTCCGAATTTTTGGGAGCTTTTTGAGAATGAAACCTTCTGAACTAGATGTAGCCGGGTACCGAGATGGTTTGAAGGGTGTTGATCCGCAATTTGTAAAAAGATGGTCTCCAAGATCGATGTCTGGAGAGGGGCTTTCTGAGGACCAGATTATGAGCCTGGTGGAGGCTGCACGTTGGTCGCCATCTTGTTTTAATTTACAACCGTGGCGATTCATATACTCGCTTAAAGACGATGGTTACTGGACGCAGTTCCTTGGTTTGTTGATGGATATGAATAGGCTCTGGGCAGAAAGAGCTGGGGCCATCATGATTTTATTATCTGTTGACAGAGCGAGTGAGACTGAAGATTTATCTCCAACAGCAGCTTTTGATGCCGGTAGCGCATGGATGAGTTTGGCTTTGCAAGCTCAATCTATGGGGCTAGTTTCCCACGCGATGTGGGGATTTCATCATGAAGCGGTAGCGGAGGTGGTTAATATGCCCCCNAATATGAGCGCTCGTGCGATGATTGCTATCGGGTACCCTGGGGACTCGGAAGATCTGCCTGAAAAATATCGAGATAGGGAGTTTCCTAGTACTAGGGAGCCTCTGGAATCCTTGGTGTTTCAGGGCCGTTTGGATTGATTTTAGTCATCTTGATCATGTGAGGTTGTTTAGTGGAACTATCAGAGGTGATGCGCACGACCTTTGCTGCTAGAGAATTTCTTGCTCAAGAGGTCACAAATGAACAGATCGGTAGGATATTGGATAACGCTCGGTTCGCCCCTAGTGGAGGGAATCGCCAAGGCTGGAAAGTCATCGTTGTCAGAAAGGAGGAAACGCGAGAAGCACTTGTGCCTTTGATAGAACCTATCTTTCGGCATTACTTAGCACAGGTCCAGGCTGGCGAATCTCCTTGGAATACAATTAATGAAACAAACCTAACCCAGGAAGAAATAGACCGTCAGGATCTTCCGAAGGGTTTTGTGGAAAATTTGGTGCATGCCCCTGTACTCCTTTTTGTTTTTTTGGATCTGTCCGTAGTGGCCTCCTTTGATAGCAAGCTTGATCGGGTAGGCGTCATATCGGGAGCTTCCATTTATCCTTTTGTCTGGAATATTTTATTGGCGGCTCGTGATGAGGGGCTTGGAGGAACGATAACGACCTTCGTTGGGGGTAGTGACGTTGAGCTCAGGGATCTATTGCGAGTACCCAGTCACTATGCCTTTTCTGCGATGATTCCGATGGGTAAACCAGTTAAGCAGTTGACTCGGCTAAGTCGAAATCCCGTAAATTCCTTCGCGGTATTAGAAACTTTTGATGGGGCCAGTTTTGACTAACTAAATCTGAGAAGTGGTTAAGTCAAACTGCGTTGACTAAAGTGTTGGGACTCTTGCAATTTGCTTTGGTAGAGGTCAAATGTGAAACAAGTTGGTGATTATAAAATTTTGGCACACAGAGAAGCGGTTTGGGATGCTTTAAATGATCCCGATATACTGGGCTCGTGCATACTGGGTTGCGAATCTGTCGAAAAGATTGATGAGACTCATTTTGATATTTCTCTAAAAGCGAAAGTCGGACCTGTAAACGCGAAAATGCAAGTTCAAGTAGAGCTGACTGATTTAGTGCCTCCGGAGAGTTATACCATTCGGGGAGGCGCGAAGGGAGGTGCTGCTGGATTTGCCAAAGGCGCTGCCTCTGTCAAGTTGATTGAGGAAGAAGGTGGCACAAGGCTTTTCTATGAAGTGGACGCCAATGTAGGCGGTAAGCTAGCGCAAGTCGGGAGTCGTCTTATTGATGGGGCGGCGCGAAAAATAGCAGATGGTTTTTTTTCTAAGTTTGCGCAAAGGATGGTGTCAAAGTAATCACCCGCGGGTATAAGTTTTTTTGAGGTAAGTTGCTTCCTTTGTCAGATGAGTTACTTCGAAACCGTGTTACTGGTTGTCGTTTAACACATCATCGGCTATTTTCTAACTCAGGTAGTGAAGGTGGAGAAAGGGTATGCAAGTGTCCCTAAAGGTTAATGGTGAAGAACATAATTTGGACGTNAGTCCGAGTAAGTTGTTGGTGGATTTTGTGCGTGAGGATCTAGGTCTCACTGGAACGCATGTGGGTTGTGATACCTCTCAGTGCGGTGCATGTACAGTCCATCTAGATGGCAAGGCAGTTAAATCTTGTTCAATTTTAGTCGCACAAATTGACGGTGCTGAAGTCCTGACGATAGAGGGAATTGGTACAACTGAGGATCTGCACCCTATGCAGGCGGCTTTCAGAGAGTGTCACGCTTTGCAGTGTGGGTTTTGTACACCAGGGATGATTATGCAAGCCATTGAATTGGTTGAAAGTACCCCGGATTTGGATGACGACAAGATAAGAGAGGGTTTGAAAGGCAATATCTGTCGTTGTACAGGCTACCAAAATATAGTCAAAGCGATACAAATGGTTGCGGATACAAAATAAGGGGGGGGCGTGAGCGATATTGTAGAAGAAGAAAATACCCACGGAATCGGAGTTCCGGTAAGGCGTAGGGAAGATTTACGATTTATTACAGGTAAAGGAAATTATACTGACGATATTAGTCAGCCTGGACAAGTTCATGCGCTGTTTTGCCGCAGTCCTCTTGCTCGAGCGAACATAACCTCCTTGGATTTTACTGACGCGATGCAGGTGCCAGGTGTTATTGCTTGTTACTCTGGTAAGGAGATGGTGAAAGATGAAATCGGGGATTTACCATGCGGTTGGATGGTGAACAGCAAGGATGGTTCGGAGATGCTTTCGGCACCTCATCCGCCATTGGCAGTGGATACCGTAAATTACGTAGGTGAGCCGTTTGCGATTGTAATTGCCGAATCAATAGAAGCGGCTCGCCAGGGAGTAGACGCGGCTGCGGTGGAGTTTGAAGAGTTGAATCCGGTTGTGGACTTGAGCACTGCGGCCCAGTCAGAACAACTCTATGAAGGTATACCAAATAACAGGGCCTACCAGTGGGCTCTGGGGGATGAAGAGGCNACGCGTACGGCTTTTGCTAAGGCAAGTCACGTGACCTCCTTGGAGCTCTCTAACAATCGCCTGATACCAAACGCGATTGAACCCCGAGCCTGTTTAGGAGCCTACGATTCTTCTACCGGTGACTACACACTCTATACCACAAGTCAGAATCCTCATCTTGAACGGTTGGTTTTAAGCGCGTTTGTCAATATTGCTCCGGAGCACAAATTGCGAATCATCGCGCCTGATGTCGGCGGAGGTTTTGGGTCGAAGATATTTATCTATCCTGAAGAGACCTCCGTGATATGGGCGGCTGCCAAAGTTGGAAAACCGATTAAGTGGGTCGCTGAGCGAGGAGAGAGTTTTCTTGCAGATGCTCATGGCAGAGATCACTTAACGCAGGCCGAGCTGGCTATGGATGAAGCTGGCCGATTTACAGGGCTGAGGGTCAAGACGGCTGCTAACCTGGGCGCTTATCTCTCCACTTTTGGTTCGTCAGTTCCAACATATCTTTATGGAACTTTACTTGCTGGTCAGTATAAAACTCCAAACATCTATGTAGAAGTTGACGGGATCTATACTAATACGGCTCCAGTAGATGCTTACCGTGGGGCCGGCCGACCAGAGGCAACTTACGTTGTGGAGCGCATCGTTGAACAAGCGGCGAGGGAGCTTGGCAAAGACCCTGCAGACCTACGTAGAATGAATATGATTCAACCAGAAGATTTTCCTTACGAAACTCCTGTTGCACTGACCTACGACACCGGAAATTACGAGGCTAGTTTAGACAAAGCGCTTGAATTAATTGATTACGCAGGTTTTGAAAATCGGCGGAGTGATTCTGCTGAACGAGGCAAGCGCAGGGGTATCGGTTTTGCTTGTTACATCGAGGCCTGCGGATTAGCGCCTTCTAAATTGGCGATTGAACTTGGCGCGGGTGTGGGTCTATATGAGAGTGGTGAAATCCGATTTAACGCGACGGGTTCTGTAAGTGTGTTCACCGGGTCCCATTCTCACGGTCAGGGACACGAAACGACTTTTAGTCAAATTGTTTCCGAAAAACTTGGAGTCCCCTATGACCAAGTTGAAGTGATTCACGGTGATACTGGGAGGATGGAATTTGGTTTAGGAACCTATGGCTCAAGGTCCTTAGCGGTCGGTGGCTCGGCCTTATATGCCGCTGCAGATAAAATTATTGAGAAAGGTCGGAAAATCGCAGCTCACATGATGGAGGCTGATCTTGAATCGGTCTCCTTCGACAAAGGACAATTTCTAGTAGATGACAGTAATCAATCCCTTTCCATTCAAGAGGTTGCCTTTGCCTCCTACGTGCCGGCGAATTATCCAGAAGATCTAGAGCCAGGATTGTCGGAGAAAGCCTTTTACGACCCTAAGAACTTTACCTACCCTGCGGGTACTCATATCGCTGAGGTTGAAATAGATATCGAAGTTGGATCTGTAGAATTGGTGGATTTTGTAGCAGTCGATGATTTTGGCCACATAATCAATCCAATGGTTGTCCATGGGCAAGTTCATGGTGGCCTGGCGCAGGGTGTTGGACAGGCGATCTTTGAAAATTGTGTTTACGATGATTTTGGTCAACTTTTGACAGGGTCTTTTATGGATTACTGTATGCCAAGAGCTGATGATTTACCCAACTTTAGAGTGGACACCACTGTGACGCCTTGCACTCACAATCCGCTCGGTGTCAAAGGTTGTGGTGAGGCTGGGGCCATAGGATCGCCCGCAGCGGTCATGAATGCGATCACTCACGCCTTGGGGGTGAAGGATATTTCAATGCCAGCGACACCCGAAAAAGTTTGGCAATCTATTAGAGGGGAATGATATGGACGATTTCAGCTACCATCGACCTAAAGACGTTGAAGAAGCGGTTAGTCTCTATCNGTCNGCCGATGATCCGATGTATTTAAGNGGCGGGATGACGTTGATTCCAACCATGAAACAAAGGTTAGCCGAACCAACAGATGTNATCGATCTATCGGGCTTGCNGGAACTGACAGGAGTAAAATCGTTAAAAGACAGACTTANCATNGGTGCTTTTACTCGACACAACGANGTGGCGAATCATGAGGCCATTCAAGCCAAGCTGCCTGTATTGTCGAAACTAGCAGCCGGCATAGGCGACAATCAGGTGCGTAACAGAGGGACTATTGGAGGTTCGATAGCGAACAGTGATCCAGCGGCCGATTACCCAGCAGCCGTGGTTGGACTTGGAGCTACNATAATCACTCAACAGAGAGAGATTGCAGGAGATGATTTCTTTCTGGATTTATTTGAAACCGCTTTAGAACCTGGCGAGATAATTCTGAAAATAGACTTCCCCATACCCAATCGGGCTGCCTATAAAAAGTTTCCCAATCCTGCTTCTCGCTATGCCGTCGTAGGTGTATTAGTCGCGGAATTTGACAATGAAATTAGGGTAGGAGTTACTGGCGCGGGCCCGTGCGCGTTTAGGGCAAGCGGAATAGAGCAAGAGTTAGCTGAGGGTATTGATATATCGGCATTAGATGGGATCGAGGTTCCGGACGCTGGATTTAATAATGACCTTCATGCGTCTTCAGAATTTCGAGCACACTTGGTTAAGGTGATGGCGAAGCGCGCGCTTGAAGAGCTGATGAGTGGCTAATGAAGGTTAAGTCTGTTCTGTGTCGACAAATAAANGACGATATTGGAACCGTTGANTTAGCAGAAATAGATTTNNCTNCACCAGGTCCAGGNNAGNTCTGTGTTCGCTTGAANGCCTGNGCTNTTAATTTTCCGGANNTGNTGATGATTCANGGTAANTATCAGTTNCACCCNCCNCTNCCNTTTNCTCCAGGAACNGAGGCCGCGGGNGAGGTAGAGTCCGTCGGTACAGGAGTTAGCGGATANNCGGAGGGNGACTCNGTNATAGTTTCTATGCGCTTTGGAGGTTTTAGTGAAGCGATCATAGTTTCTGAAANTGAGGTTAAAAAAATGCCTGAGAATATGACGTATGCTCAGGCGGCTTCTTATCAGACTGCGTACCTAACTGCCTATGTCGCTTTATTTCGTCGNGGNNACTTNCNGTCAGGAGAGTCANTATTAGTGCACGGTGCCACCGGTGGAGTGGGTATGGCAGCGGTGGATTTGGGGCAATATTTTGGNGCTCGAGTTATTGCAACGGGNGGGNCTGATAAGAAACTAGAAGTGGTTAAATCACGAGGCACAGTCGAAACTATAAATTACACTTTAGCGGATGGTTCGTTGGGAGGTTTCAAAGACAAAGTAAAATCTCTGACCCAAGGTAAAGGGGCGGACGTGATTTACGATCCTGTAGGTGGAGACGTGTTTGATGAAAGTNTACGGTGTATNAATTGGGGCGGGCGCATTCTAACAATTGGCTTTACCAGTGGTCGCTGGCCGCTAGCNCCGGTAAATTTGATTTTAATTAAACAAATTTCAGTTATTGGCGTTCGGGCAGGAGAGTACGGTCGGCAGGATCCCGTTAGAGGAAAAGAGAATACAGACGAGATCCATCGGTTAGCGGAAGAAGGTTTAATATCGCCTCATGTAAGTCATGCTCTGCCATTAGAGCGAGCGATTGATGCAATGCGCCTGCTTGAGAAGCGAGAAGTGATTGGTAAGGCGGTCGTTACCATGAATGGGTACGAGGCCTAAAACTGCAGGCTGTAGTCAGTTGAAAGCGTTTAGTTTTAGCTGGATCTAATCTAAGGAATTTCTTTGAGAGATTGGGTTAAGCATCGTCACTACGGTTGGGTAATCGCGATTGCTATGCTGCTTGTTCAGACCGTCAGCTCGGGTCTAGGATTTTACAACATGTCTGTATACATGAGCTTCTTCGCTAGAGGGCTTGATGCTTCGTTGGATGCAGTCTCATTATCCGTTAGCCTGTTTTTTATCTCTGGTGGAGTCGCAGGATTATTTGTAGCTAGATTGCTGGAGCGGTGGGATATCCGAACGATTATGGTGATCGGAGCCTCGGTGTCCGGAGTCGCTCTCCTCCTTATTGGAAGGACCTCTAATTTATACGAGCTTTATGCGCTTTTTACCTTATTTGGTATTGGTAATACTGGCGTTTCGATTGTGGTTGCAACGTCGCTAATCACACAATGGTTTCCTGACGAAAGGCGGTCGGTCGCTTTATCGATTTCATCGACGGGACTGTCGTTAGGTGGCGTTTTGATCACGCCATACACGGCCTATTTATTTGATAAATCTGGAATTTTTGAAGCAATGCCTCTATTGGGCGTTATTTTTGTGGTGGGCATTGTTCCGATTGTGATCTTGTTCATAAGGCCTCCAGTCAACTTGCAAGCGGTAAAAGAGACAAAACGAAACTTTGAGATGGAATATCTACAGGCAAGAAAGTCACGTTTTTTTATCTTCGTCACCACGGCTTATGTTCTTATCATGGCAGCGCAGGTTGGAGGGATTGCGCACTTGTATAATCGAGTGGATGCTCTTGGTGGCTTGGGCGTTGCCGCTGGCTCGATTCAAGCGTTGACTCTGGCAAGTATAAGCGGACGCTTATTAGGAGGCTGGTTATTAACTAGGATTACAATACGACCGTTTTTGTTTTTTAACCTGTTGATTCAGCTGCTTGGTCTGTTTCTCATAGGGTTTTCAGAGATGTCCGAAGTAGCCATCATATCTTCCATCTTCTTCGGATTTAGCGTGGGAAATTTGCTAATGCTTCAGCCTCTTTGGCTTGCCGAAATATACCCCAGCAACATCTACCCCAGGCTGTTTGCTCTATCGAATGCGTATTCGGTTATTGGAGTCGCATTCGGACCATACCTATTGGGACTGGTCTACGTTAATTCAGATTACAGTGTTGCTTACCTGGTCGCGTCCGTTGTGTCTCTAACAGCTTTAGTTATTATCTATTCGGCAGGACAGCCTGTAAGCAAAGTGCAGTCGAAACTATAGCTCATTAATCGAAAATGATGACGCTCCGAGCGACCTCTCCCGTTTCAAGAGCTGCTATTCCGTCATTTACTTCCTCTAGTGAAATACGTCTGGAAATAAGGTCGTCTAGATG
>PBUF01000097.1 GCA_002727775.1 Gammaproteobacteria bacterium | reverse complement strand
GTAATCCCTCCAACTCTATTTCGTTTTCTCTGATCGTCTCCAGAAAACCTAAAACCGCTTTGTTGAATCTCTGAGGCGTTTCTATCTGGGAGCGGTCAGATTCTGAATAGGTTTTCAAAGCTAGAAATTCATGTTGCACCAAATTCAATCCGCTAAGTAGCCGAGGATCGGCTTCGGTAATGGCATCTTCTAAACTCAAAGAATCCATTTCTACGGTAAACATCGAGTTAACCCTGGGAAACAGCTGGTGTGCTTCGTCGATTAAAAGATGGATTCCCTGAGGCGGCTGAAACCGTTGCAACCGAACAAAAGGATCAAAGACGTAGTTATAGTCACAAACAACGATATCCGCCCACAGAGACGCGTCTAAACTAATCTCGAAGGGGCACACCCGATGTTCCTCCGATACTGTTGCAACAACTTTCTGAGATATGAATTTTTTTTCTAGCAGCGCGTCCACAGCTTCCTTTGATCGATCAAAATAGCCCTTTGCGTAGGAACATAGCTCTGGATCACAGGGCATTCCCTCCACCGGGCAAAGCTTCTCTTTTGCGATAATCTCAATCGAAACCAAATTTGAGTTTTCCTGATCGATCAGATCTATCGTCTTCATGGCTGCGATCGCGCCTGAATTTCTACTCGTCAAATAGAATATTTTTTCTAGATGCTTCATACCCTTGAGTGATGGATAAATGGTACCCATCGTCTTCCCGCTGCCGGTTGGCGATTCAATTAGCAGCCTTTCTCCGTTTTCAACCGCTTTAAAAACGCGCCCCGCTAAAGCTCGCTGCCCAAAACGAAAATCAGGGTAAGGGAACTTTTTGTGAGCAAGCCACGAGTGTAGCCCTGCCGTTCGATGCCAATGTCGTTTCCTACGCAAGTCAAAACAAAGCAGCATGAACGCCAGAATCTTTTTTAACTCTGAATTATCGAATTCGTAAGAAAAACACTTCTCTTCAAAAGTATCTGCTTCGACGTAAATAAGTTTCAATGCTGTGATTGACAATTCGCTTCGCAAGGCAAGCATAGCGCCATAAATCATCAATTGTCCGACGTCAACTTGGTTTGGCTGGACTGGAAACTTGCCGCACGCNTTGTANTCTTCAAGCACGCACCCCTTCTGGGTAATCAACAAACCGTCTGCNCTCCCGGACAGAGTCGTCTCCTCNTTTGCAAGAGTGAAGTCGTNCTTAAAAGCGACCTCCGACGAATACTGAGTGTATTTGTTTTTTCGNCGCTCTCTAAGAACCTCCTGGGCTCTGATTCCGTCGAGCGCGTCAATACGCCTACCCTCTGCGCGAGCGTACAAATCCCCAGACCTGCAAACAAATTCGGCGAGCTCTCGAACAGATAGACTTTGGCTCACGCCGGCAATTTCACTTTAACCACTCTTGAAGGAATGGACATTGACTCTAGCCTTTGCAGCCACACACGTTGCGACAAGCTCAACTGATCTCCCGGCCCTTTTACTTCAANAAACTCATACGAAGCATCGGAATAAGATACGAACAAATCCGGAAACCCNTTTCGTCGAGANCCCAGGTGACGAACGAAATAGCTTATAAGCCTGAACAGATCAGCAAGTCCGATGGCATCAACAAACTCGGTTACAGGGAACTTCTCAAATAACCTCCAGTCCACCAAACTAGAATAAATGCCTCGCTTATTTTCGACCACGTCCAGAATGTGTTCTTTCAATTCGCCTCTGTGTTCTAAACGATGTTCCAAAGCTCCTATCTCTTTGCTCCGGGCAACCACAAAATCCGGTTCAAACAGATCATGTGGAGCACTTTGAAAAGGGTTGGTGAAGGCTCCTGGCACCGGCGAATGAATAGGCCCCCAATACGCAATTCCGGTTAGACTTTTTAGCAACGAATTTTCACTGTGAACACCCCAGCCGCCCTTTTTAGTCAGCTCTCCAAGCACCGCCTGTTCCACCGAGCCCTTAAAGGGCTCGAGCTCAATGACGGTTGTCTTTGGGTTATATCCGGCATTTCTTTTACCAAACCGTTGTGCAAACTGCTCTTCTTCCTCGCTAAGCGGAGCACCATAAATCTCGCTTAACAGTTCGTCTCGTTCCTCAATTTTGCCCAGCTTATGATTTATTCTTACTAACCGCTCACGCGCTGGGTGCTGATCGATCAACCGATAGGCATCACAGGCCAGCTTGAAGTGCTCGTTTTTTTCGGCCCACTTCGCGATCCGGCTCAATATTCTGGCCCGTTTCCTGCTCGAGACTAAGTTGGTCCGGGGTTCTTTTAGGCGTTCCACCAGGTAACCACCCAACTCAGTAAATTCATCTAGCCTTCGCGCGTACGAAGCGCATTGAAGCAAATCAAGGTGGCTCGTCATCTCATTTATAGAAGAGAATTGCCTGGTTGTTGAAGCAGGCGACTCGAAATTAGCTATTCCCAAATCCCGAACAACAAACTCGGACCAGCCCTGAAACTCATTCCCAAAATATAAAAACTCAAAAAGACTCCAAGATTCCCGATCGTAGAGCTTAATAAATGGAATACTGCTTTGGACCTTTTCAACGATCTGCCTGTCCGAGTGCTGACTAAGCAGCCTAAGACATAAATCAGTTTTACGAAGAGAAAGGTCGAGGTGGGGCCACAAGAGCTGGAGTTCTTTTTTGGTTAGCAGCCCCAGGGCCCTATCTGCTGGAACAACTTTTTGATCGTTGATTAATCGCCTGTTAATCAGCTCCTCAATCGCCTGGCCAATATTCTCAACTTCTCGATAGTTTAGACTGTCTAGACGAAAGAGAGGCCCCTTTCGGGTAAGAAGCCTCGCGAACAACCGCTGCGAATCTTGAGAACAACCGAGATACGCGTTTAGTTGGCACAACGAATGCTGTGGCAACATTTCTTTGTATTGACTAAAGACAAAATCGAAGGCTTCGCTACAATTGTCCCGATAATAACTTGCTGGAGGCGCCTGACCTCGGGTTAGCTGAGGATGTGCCTCTTGCCTCTTCGCTTCATGGACAATCTTATGCATCTATCAAGTTACAAATATTCCATCGCTACTGTAGTCACCACAAAGGCCATAGAGGCGATGCTCGAGGCCGGCACAGAAGGCAATTACAAGGACGACCACCCTTGGCTAATTGCAAAGGAACTATTTGAACATGCGGGCAGTATTAATCAAGCCCTGCCGATCATGTTTGCCTGCAAAGACCCGGACAAGGAGAGCGTATTTAGCCACTGGAGCACGATCAGTAATGTTAACGTCGTTGAACTTCACAGGGGCAAGTGGGAATCGAGGGTCCAGTTCGGGCAACTCGCACAATTTAACCCGATCTGGAGCAACATCGACAGCGTCATCTTAAAAACCAGTCAGGAACAAATGGATCGTGAGGAACGAGAGGGAATCAGAGTACATAGGACAATGCTGGACGAACACCACATTCACCCCTACGCGATATGTGAGACGCCCGCCTTTATCGAAGGAGCCTTGTTGTCGCCGTCCCAAGCTGAGGAAAAATAAAGGAGACGCACGCGCCGATTATTCTTGAGATTGTTCCAACACCTGCTGAGGCATTGGCTTTTTGACGATCGCGCCTAGCTCTTGGAACCCCTCTACTTGCCGAACTAAATTGCCTTTACCGGTGGCGAGCTTGGCGTAAGCCGACTCGTAGGTCTTATTCACTGTCGAGATCTGTTTACCCAGCGCGTCCATATCTTCAAGGATCAACCTCAATTTGTCATAAAGCGCGCCCGCTTTCCTGACGATTTCCTGGGTATTTTTGCTTTGTTTTTCGTAACTCCACACGTTTCGGATAATCCTCAGGGTCATCATCAGTGTCGTGGGACTCACGATCACAATTCGTTTTGAAAATGCTTCCGTAAACAGGTTGTGGTCGGTCTGCATGGCAAGGGTAAAAGCAGACTCGATGGGCACGAACAACAACACGAAATCGAGCGAGCGCACGTCCTCCAGCCGATCATAGTCTTGTGAGGACAAGCGCTTGACGTGATTTTTCATATTCATTAGGTACTGCTTCAACAGCGCATCACGCTCCTGATCATCGTCAACCGCCAACGCCTCCTCATAAGCGTTGAGACTGACTTTAGAGTCGACCACCACGTCCTTGTTGTCGGGTAAACGGATAATCACATCGGGTCGCTTAAGATCGCCGGCTTCGGTGCGGTATGAGCTCTGGATAAAGTATTCGTGGTCTTTACGTAAACCAGACTCCTCTAGCACTCGCTCGAGAACCAGTTCCCCCCAGTTGCCCTGCAGTTTTTTATCGCCCTTGAGGGCCTTCGTTAGGTTGCCGGCTTCCTCGTTGATCTTTTCGCTGGCCATTTGCAGGTTTTTTACCTCTGCAAGCAGAGACGCTCTTTCTTTGGTGTCGCTGATGTAAACTTCCTCNACTTTTTTCTTAAAGTCCCCTATCTGTTCTTTAAAAGGATTNAGCACTTTGTCGAGGGATTCTTTTTGTTGGTTCCCGTGCTTGTCAAATATCTGATTTGCCAGCGCTTCAAACTCCATCTTGAGCTTGTCTCGAGTCTCCTTGAACAGTTTCTCTCGTTCNTCAAANGCTTTCTTGTTCTCCTCCATCCGCGCCTTTGACGCTGACAACTCTGTCTCCACTTCAATCAAGCGGCTCTGTTTTGAGGCCAGCTCTTGTTTAGACTCTGACAATTGGTTTCTCATCAGGTCCAGGGAGGTCTGAGCTGCAACTAGATCTTTCTGTAGACCGCTTATTTCCTGGGCCANCGCCTCCTCTTTTGTGTGCGCCGATGGGCCGGACTGCATCGCATCTCGCCGACGCAAATAAAAGGGCAACCCCAAAGACAGACCGACAGCCACCATCAATAACGAAATAAGTAGGTANGAAAAATCTTCCATTTNAGAAATTATAGCCAAANTTAAATTTGCTAAGCTGATCGTATCTCAATTACCGAGGCTGTCACACCAATCAATCTAGATAGAAATTTCTATCACTTTAAGTATCTAGTATCATCAGAACCGCTGTGTAACTGCTCACGGCGCCTATCTAGGGAGGAACAGGAAAAACAATGACCAAGAAAGTCGGCATTCAACTGCCAAAACAAGCAAACCCAGAAGACGTATCGCTGCGCTATGCACTTGAACTTGAAGGCCTAGAGCCGATAGCTGAGATCGTCGAGGTCCAGGCCGACTCACCAGAAGAGTATGCCGAAGGCGTCAAAGACATGGACGCCATAATCACTTCTTGGGGATTTAGAATTGATAAGCAGGTGATCAGCAACCTTGAAAAGTGTGTTGTCATCGGAGTCGGGAGCGTCGGCGTAGACATGGTAGATATCGAAGCCGCAACAGAAGCCGGGATCGTTGTCACCAACGTCCCGGACGTCTTCATCGAAGAGGTGGCAGATCACGCGATGGCGCTCTTGCTTGGCTGCGCGAGGCGCACCAAAATCATGGACATCATGTCCGCCAACGGCGATTGGTGGAAAGGAAGGCCGCTGCTGAGCAATATTCCTCGGCTGATGGGACAGACGCTAGGGCTGTATGGGTTCGGAAATGTGTCGCGTTGTGTAGCAAGACGAGCCAAGGCCTTCGGTATGCACCTGATAGCCCACGACCCCTACGTTAGCGAACTNACAGTTTCTGATGCGGGCGTTGAACCGGTTAGCTTTAACGAGATGCTAGAGCGCTCAGACTATATCTCGATCCACGCTCCGCACAACGATGAAACCGAGCACGCTTTTAATGAAAAAGCTTTCAAGCGTATGCAGGATCACGCGGCCATCATTAATACTGCCAGAGGCCCTCTGATAGACGAAAAAGCGTTGATCGACGCACTGAATAACGGCGATATCGCGGCCGCAGGGCTAGACGTTTTAGAACAAGAACCACCAGAACCTGACAACCCCTTGTTTACAATGGAAAACGTCACCGTGACGCCTCACGTCGCCTCAGCGACAACCCGAATGCGCCCAGAAACACGTCGAAGAACCGGCAGAGAGGTCGGGCTGGTCCTAAGGGGCCGCTGGCCGATGAGCTGCGTGAATCCGACCGTCTTGCCCAGGGCGACCCTCGAGCGCTGGCAGCCATACCCGATGAACCGAGGCCCAAACAGATAAACCCTTAATCTGTTGAACAACTTTCAGCTTGAACCGCTGACCCTCTCGCCGAGGGTCCGCAAGAGCTTTAAATTCGAGCAGCTCACCGAGTTGACCCTCCCTGGCGCACTGGTCTTGCTGGAGGGCGGCATCGTCGCTGTGATTGCCGCCAAGATTTACGAGGTATCGCCCTTTACGATTTCATTAATCACGGCCGCGCCTATGTTCGCCAACCTCTCGAGCTTTCTCTGGAACCTTGTTTCCTCAGGAAAAGCCAAGGTCGCTTTTGCGAACGTATTACAGATCTGCTCGATCATTTGCCTNTTGNTNGTTGCGATAGCNCCGATNAACGAGNTCGGNGTGNTCATTTTAGTTTCGAGCATGATNGTNTCCAGGNTNTTGGTTTCCGGTCTGATAACGGTCAGGAGCGTGATCTGGAGTTTGAATTACGACCGAAACAACCGAGCGAAGGCGACCGGGCGCCTCCAGATGATCGCTAGCCTCATCACGGTCCTGGTCTCCTCGATGATAGGGCCCTTCCTTGATGCGAACCCTGAACAGTTCGTATGGGTGTACCTGCTTGGTTCACTGGTCGGGCTCGCGGGCACCCTGTTTTTCAGCCGGGTGCAAGTCCTGGACGAGGCCTCTCAACTGGAAAACGAGATAAAAGCGAAAACCGATAAGGATCTGGCTACCGGCTTTATGGAGATCATCAAGCAAGACAGGTACTTTCGGCGATACCAGTACAGCATGTTTACNGCGGGATTNGGAAANATGCTGATCGAGGCCCCGCTTGTTTTTCTGGTCACTCGACAGCTGGAAGCCTCTTACACCACGTCCATCATGATTACGATGGTCATCCCCTTTGCGGTNAGCCTCGTGGCCCTGCCGATCTGGGCTCTTTACNTGGACAGGGTCCACGTTGCTCAGTTTCGTGCGCGGCAGAGTATTTTGTGGGTAGTTGCGCAACTTCTGACGCTGGTCGGCGCGTATTTCGGCTCTATCGCCTGGCTCATAGTCGGACGCTTTATCATGGGTATCGCAAGAGGGGGCGGCTCCCTGGCCTGGCAACTGGGACACAATGACTTTGCAAAGCCAGATCAACTTTCAGCCTATATGGGCATTCACGTGACCCTTACCGGGGTCCGGGGAGCGATCGCGCCGTTTTTAGGTATGTCTTTGTACATTGGCATTCCAGCCCTCGGTTGGAGCGGCATAGGCGTGTCGGTCTTTCTGATCGCCGCGATAGTGAGCGCCTGCGCTGGTGTTGGGTTCTACAGATTGTATCTCACGTTACAAAGAGCAGGACTGATCGACATCAATCGAGTAACCGAAAAACAGGCATAAAAAAGCCGAGTCGAGACTCGGCTTTCTCTTCTATTCACTATTAAATCTACCTCTCGGTGGGATCTCTTCCATCTCTTGGCGCGCCAGTACCGGATGAGCCCATGAAGATCTTGCTACCATCTTCAAAGGTGACATCTCTGCCGTTCGCTCTGTTGGAGCGATCCTTGGACTGATATCCGTCCACCACGATAACAGTGCCGGGCACAAGCGATCGCCGGTTCAGGCCTCGCCTTAACAGCGTGTTGGGCGTTCCACCTTCTACCATCCACTGTTCCTTNTCCCCAGACTCNGTGGTGTGCTCAAGGTGAATCCACGCNTGAGGGTTAACCCACTCAACCTTGGTCACCGGTCCTTTCAATATCAAAGGCCGGTTAGGGTCAAATTCAGCCCCGAACGCATGATGCGCAGATACTTCTACTGAGCTAGACAAAAGCAGCGTCAATGCCGCCGCAAAAATAATGCTTCTAATCATATCTCTTCCCTCGACATATTATTTCAAACCTAANACCCAATCATACTCAACCAGAACAAATAGAGCCATACCGACCACCCAGAGCCCTACTTTAACTAGCCCCCGCCCGCAGATTCTTGCGCTAACTTGTCTTGTTCCAGCAATCGCGCCCCTCTCATAATGTTTCCAAAGGAGTAGTTCCCTTCGTGACAAGCGTATTCATAGACCTTGTTATCGGAGGCAGGCCAGGGATAATCACCGCCCCAGGGCTCCTTCCACACGGTCTCATCCTCAACGGTGAAGCTGTACCTCAACGTCTGATCGTCGATGCGCTGAAAGCGCTCGATCACGTGTAAGTTCTCGTCGGCTCCACTTAAAGCCGGCGAATCACTGAAATTCGTCGTATCAACGACCAGCGTATCCCCTTCCCAATGGCCGATCGAATCGCCCATCCAGGTCCGAACGTTGTCAGGTCGGTGGGTACTGTTCAACCTAATGACCCGAGCGTCATGAACCATCTCGGCTAAAATCATCACGTGGGTGTCTGTTTGCACGATGCGCTTTAAGTTGTTGTAGAGTGCCGGCAACATCGGGGGCCCGCCGGTTGAACTAAAGCCAAGCAAACANCGCTCAGCTTTAGGTCTTTGTTCCATATTATCNTAGGGCCCGGGGCCTTCTTGGTCTAGCCACCATGCAGTCCCGTCGTTTCCTCTCCGATAACCTTTATACAATTCAGCCATTCGNGCCTGGGCTACCGGCGTAAAAGACGGTCTCTGTCCATTTGCGGGCATCGTGACGATAGAGGTACGAAACTGTCCATTCAAAGTAAACGCATCCTCTCCGCGATCGATCCAAAAAGCGTTGTAGCCACCCACATTTCCGGCTGCTCCCGCAGACCCGTCTCCTCCCTCGGGAGGCGCCTCGCGAGTCGGGTCGCTGCTTTCGNTGGCCTCGGCCATTCGCTTGGCCTCTTCTTTGGCGATCCGCTCGCCCTCCTCTCGAGATAAGTACAGGTTATCGCCGTAGGCCTTGGGTCGGAACAAAGGCGTCAAAGTCGCCACGTCATAAGTACCTGTCAANTCGGGNACNTCNGAATGCAAAGAGCCGGCCAATAACACTAATATAATCAATAAATTACGCATTATTTTTCACCTATTATANANTTGGCTAGCGAGGCAACGGGTTTTTACGCCACTCGCCGTACATGAGCTCCTCGACAAACTCAACACAGCGGAACTCCATTAGCTGAGCGTTGTCTTCCACTCGTCGATATAGCGGGAATTTGATCTTCCAAGGCTCAGTAAAGGTCTCTGGATCCTCAATGGTCGCTTCATATTCGAGGTGGTAGGGGCTCATCGGCGTAAACCGCTCGGTGACCACCATTTGATTGCTGTGATGATTTCCGGAACGATCAAACCAGGTTGAGTCGTNTTGACCGGTCACCTTCACCACGAGGGTATCTCCATCCCAAGANCCNGCNGACCAACCCATCCANCTGTCAACCGGGGCCTCTCCTGGATCGTCCATATACACCTCTCTAACGGCTCCAGCGTATTGATATGCGAAAAATACCGAATCCTGGCTCTGAAATAACTGAAAAGGCTGGGGCATGTAGTTAGCCCTTGGGATACCAGGGAGAAAGCATTTCACTTCTGGATCTCGATCAATCCAGTTTTTCTGGTTTTCCTGTTTCTTGAGTAACGCCTCAGGCTTGTANGGGATTTTTCCGCCAACCACTATCCCGAGACCCGGGGGAACCGCGCCAACCGCGCCGAGATAGAGCGTCTTGACCGCAGGAAGAGGTCCGTAAGGGCCCTCTCTTACTTGCATCGAATGACGTGCTGTATGCATCTCGATGTCGTAATTAGCACTGACCAGAGCCTGCCAAACCCCGTTTAGGTCCGGGTGGACGCCGTCCGGCCCTCTAGGCGCTTTGTAATCGTTAGCCTGAACTCCCATTGCGGCAAAAAGACATAACGCCAAAAGCAATTTCAAGTATCGCATGAACCCCTTCTCCGATTTTTAGTTACACGTAGATCCTCCCACTCACCGTTCCCTCGGTCAAGACTGCGCGAGACATATCCTCAGCCGCGAAAGATTAGGGTACAATCAGGCGCTTCTAACATTGCTCATCAAGGGGAAGGGATGGCAGAAGCAACCAGGCCAGAACAGACAAGAGATGAATCGGATATCGCCGAGATCAGGCAATCGGTGTCTCAGCTCTGCGCCAAGTATGGCGAAGATTATTGGTTAGACATGGACCGGACCAACGGCTACCCGAGCGATTTTGTAGCCGAATTGACCCGAGCGGGCTTTCTGGGTGTGTTGATCCCCGAAGAGTATGGCGGCTCGGGGCTCGGCGTCCTCGAGGCGTCGGCCGTAATGGAAGAAGTCTGCAGATCGGGCGCCCATGCTGGCGTGTGCCACGCCCAGATGTACGTCATGGGCTCAGTGTTGAGACACGGCAGCGACGAACAGAAAAAACAATATCTGCCTAAAATTGCGAGCGGTGAAATCAGATTACAGAGCTTTGGGGTGACCGAGCCGACCACCGGGACCGACACGACCAGCCTCAAGACCACGGCCCGTAAAGACGGAGACAACTACATCATAAACGGCCAGAAGGTCTGGATAAGCCGAATAGAACACTCAGACCTGATGCTGTTACTGGCNAGAACAACAGACAAAGAGAAGACACAGAAAAAGACCGAGGGCCTCTCGGTATTTATAATCGATGTGAAAAAAGCCCAGGGCAACGGGCTCGAGATCCGGCCCATCGAGTCGATGATCAACCACCACAGCTGCGAGCTGTTCTTCGATGACCTNGTGATACCCAGCGAGAGCCTTCTGGGCGAAGAAGGAAAAGGCTTCAAGGTCATCCTGGACGGCATGAACGCCGAGCGAATCCTGATCGCGGCCGAGTGCGTTGGAGACGGCCGCTACTTTATCGACAAAGCGTCTGCCTACGCATCGGANCGAAACGTNTTNNACAGNCCGATAGGNCAGAACCAGGGCGTNCAGTTCCCCATCGCGAGATGTTACACGGAGGTGGANGCCGCGAGCCTGATGGTAGACAAGGCTGCCAGACTTTTCGACGCTGGCCTGCCCTGTGGAGCCGAAGCCAATATGGCCAAGATGCTCGCCTCGGAGGCATCGTGGAAGGCCGGAGACGTGTGCATGCAAACCCACGGCGGTTTTGCATTTGCCAAGGAATATCACATTGAACGAAAATTTCGNGAGACCAGGCTCTACCAGATAGCGCCAATCTCAACCAACTTAATATTAAGTTTCGTGGCCGAGCATGTGCTCAACATGCCCCGGTCCTATTAACAGCAATACCAGGAGAACGTCATGGGGAAATTAGACGGTAAAGTCGCGATCGTTACTGGAGCNGGAGGCGGTCTTGGAAAAGAACACGCGCTCTTACTCGCCAAAGAAGGAGCATCCGTCGTTGTTAACGACCTAGGAGGGGCCCGAGACGGGACCGGCTCCGGCACNAGCATGGCCGACGGTGTGGTCGAAGAGATNAAAGCGGCCGGCGGTTCGGCAGTCGCTAACTACGGCTCCGTCACAGACGATGACGCGGCNGCCGGCATGGTAAAGGCCGCACTCGATAACTTCGGCAGGATCGATATTTTGATAAATAACGCGGGCATATTACGGGACCGTTCATTCAAGAACATGACCGACGCGGAATGGGACGCGGTCATCGAGGTCCACCTTCGGGGCGCGTATCTGGCCACTAAACACGTTTGGGCTCAAATGCTCGAACAAGGCGAAGGCGGCCGCATCATCATGACTAGCTCCACGTCGGGGCTGATAGGGAATTTCGGGCAAACCAACTACGGGGCAGCCAAAGCGGGCCTGGCCGGGTTTATGCGGGTCCTCGCCCTCGAAGGGATGAAGTACGGGATCACGGTCAACGTCCTCGCTCCGGGCGCTCTATCGAGAATGACGGAAGACCTGATGCCGGAATCCGACGAGACCGCAGAAAGAATGGATCCCGCGAAGGTATCTCCGACGGTGGTCTGGCTTTGTACGCCGGACGCTGCAAAGGTAACCGGCAGGCAGTTCTGTGTCAGCGGCAACCGGGTCTCCCTTCTGTCGTGGCAGGTNGACACGATCACAGAGAAAGANTCCATGGAGGGCCCGTGGACGGTAGAAGAGATCGGAGAGGCGATGGAAAACTCCATCGACAGCTGGCCGAAACTCCTCAAACCGATGGAGGTTTAAGTTAAGCATTCACAAATCGTGAATGAGAGCTTCTCGCTGGCCGATCGGATCTGATCAGCCAGCGCGCGGGCCTCCCCTCAATCAGACGTAATCAGGAGAACCATGTCGGAAAATCTGGAAACGACGGATCCCGATAAGGAATCCAAGAAAAAATCAGATCAAAGCCGTCTTAAAGCGCGCTTAAGAGATCTAGAGTTCTTCACCGAGGTCATTCCCGATGGCGTTGTTATCATCAACANCCTGTTGATAGTCGAAGCCTCTAACGAGTCCGCTCAATCTCTTTTGGGACTGCCGGAGGACTCCATAGGCGAGTCCTTTGAAGAATTCATTAAGGTTCCTAGACTGATCAATTTTGTCCGTCAACAAACGCAGCAAGAGCCTCTCGAGTTCACCTCTCCAATACAAAAGGATTCGATCTTAGAAGCCAGATTGTTCAACGTCGACAAGGACACCAAGGTCATCGTCGTCCGAGACATCACAACGCTCAACAGATTGCTCACGATGAGACAGAGCTTCGTCGCCAACGTNTCGCATGAATTGCGCACCCCGCTCACCGTGGTCAAAGGGTATCTGGAGACCATGGTCGATGAGACCGCCCCAGCGGACTTGAGGCTGTCTCTAATCGATAAGCTAAGCGCCCCGGTATCACGAATGGAGTCATTGGTTCAGGATCTGTTACTCCTGACGCAGCTAGAATCAAACCCGGTACCCCCGGAAATGGACGACATCAGGATGACCGAGTTGATTGAAAATGCGTACAACGAGGTACAGGGCCTTTTAGGCAAGGAAGACTCGCTCGTCATAAACAAAGACTGNGATTCAAAGATCAAAGGCATCAGCGCGGAATTGAGCTCGGTATGCATTAACTTGATAAGTAACGCCATACGCTANAGCCCCGACGGAGCCAACATTGAAGTAGGCTGGTCTACCACAGACGAGGGCAAGGCAAGATTTTCTGTGAAGGACCAGGGGCTGGGAATAGCCAAAGAGCACCTCGACCGGATTACAGAACGATTTTACCGAGTCGACATGAANGACTCGCGAGCCCGAGGAGGAACNGGATTAGGACTTGCCATCGTCAAGCACGTGTTGCGAAGACACAACTCGGAGCTACAAGTTAAAAGCAAGGTCAACGAAGGCAGCCTATTCTTTTGCGACTTCGAGCCGGTCTAACCAACTATCCTCTAGCCAAACAGAGCCAACAAAGCAAAGTAAAAGCTTGCTGACAAGATAGCCGCTATCGGCAGCGTAACAACCCATGACACCACGATGTTCCGGATGACACNCCAATCTAACGCCGCGAGTCCTCGCGCAAGGCCCACCCCGAGCACCGCCCCAACAAGAGTATGGGTAGTAGATATAGGCACCCCAGTGTAACTGGCCAAGACAACAGTCGACGCNGCCGCTAATTCAGCAGCAAACCCCCTGCTTGGTCGTAACTCAGTTATCTTTTCGCCCACGGTTTTTATGACTCGGATTCCAAAGGTCGCCAGACCTATAACAATACCTATCGCCCCTACAAACAGCACATANACAGGAACCGGAGAAGATTGACCGATCTCGCCACTGTTCAATATAGACAAAACAGCCGCGACGGGACCGATCGCGTTAGCGACNTCATTGGAACCGTGAGAAAAAGCCATCGCGCTCGCGGTAACGATCATCAATAGGGCGAATATCTTCTCGATGTTGTCCTCTACCGATTGACCGCTTGCGCCGTCACCTGCTGTGGGGATCTTCTTGATGAAAAAGGAGCCNGCGATGGCGACCAAAATGCCGAAACCCAGGGACAAAGCGACGGCAACTTCACCGGGGATGTCTAAACCCACGTGTTTGAGGCCTTTTAGAAACGTCACCAGCGCGATGACCGTCGCCGTCAGGAAAATATAAAACGGGACGATCTTTCGGGTCTGGGCTTCCGGATCGTCAGTCTCAAAGATCAACTTCTGAACAGACATAATAAGGATAAAGGCCGTAACCCCCGCCAACAACGGCGAGGTCACCCAGCTCGACGCAATCAGACCCATCTTGCCCCAGTTAACCGCTTCGCTGCCCACCGCTACCAGCGCGAATCCGACTATCGCGCCAACGATCGAGTGCGTTGTCGAGACCGGCCACCCAAAACGTGAGGCCACGGTGAGCCAGAGCGCTGCGGCCAACAACGCCGCTAGCATTCCGTAAAGTAGGATATTCGCATCNCCAATCGCNCCAGAATCAATGATCCCCTTACGAATCGTNGAGGTCACCTCCCCTCCAGCCAAAAACGCACCCAAAAACTCGAAGATCGCCGCAATAATTATTGCCTGTTTTATGGTGATCGCTCGCGACCCAACAGAGGTCGCCATCGCGTTCGCGACATCGTTCGCGCCGATCCCCCAAGCCATGTAAAGGCCGAAGCCGATCGCCAAAATCAACAAAATAGTTGTTACGTCCACAATTACCCCCTACTAAATGAACAGCCTGAATTTGAAATTTCGGTACCTAAAAGACAATTAAAANTGNTAGAAAANGATCTATNAAAATNTAATAAATATATGNTTTTTANAGATTTANATNTNATTNCTGGTAAACGTTGATAACGCTCAAAGCAGAAATATGACATTTTTATGACAAAATTATTTACAAAGATTTGCTTATGTATTATTGTCATAAAACTGTAATAAATGGTTCATCAGGAACGATCCTNGGGACCGGATCACAAAGGAGACGAAAGANTGGAAATGTACAAAGAATTGACTTCATTGAAGATTGCTTCAACGACAAAACAGTTAAAAACCCAGACGATAATTGCGGGTGTGGCTGCTGCTCTTTATAGCGGCGTGCTTGTTCTACCTCTTTTTTAAATACTTCAGAGATAGATCTTAAGGCCTTCGCGGTCAGACATAGGGCATCAAGACACTGGTGCCCTTTTAGTACAAAAACGCTTTCCTTCCTCTTTCTGAACATGCGCTTGAAGCGCCCTCCCGTGACGATGCTAACNATCCTTGTCATCCAGCCCGTGCACCTACTTTGCTGCAAAAATATGACGCTACGATGACTCAATATGACATTTAGATGAACATTTGGGCGAGTATCGATCGGAGCGACATCTAAAAAAAGATTCATGCTTCTAAAACGTTAATCGAACTCTGAGTTGC
>PBUF01000096.1 GCA_002727775.1 Gammaproteobacteria bacterium | reverse complement strand
TCATTTTCTCAGAAATTCGCTGTAATACCCGACTTATAGTTTCTTCAGTTTGCGCTCCTGGCAACAAATACCCATTCTCAAATAGATATCCGGGTACGGAAAAAATATTTTGTTCATGCGCAAGATTCAAATACGTTGCCATATCAACATTTTCAGCGACGGAAAGGAGAGCCTCTTCGACGTCTCTAGCGGTCATACCAATCGATTCGCACAGGTTAATCAGCGATCCAGTATCTCCAATATCGATCCCCCGACAAAAATAAGCTTGGAAGAGAGCCTCTGCTAAATCGTGTTGAACACCCAACTCTAAAGACCACTCAAGTAAGTAGTGTGAATAGGCAGTATTTGGGATTTTGTCTATTAAGTCATACCTCAATTCAATCCCAACCGACTCGGCTTCTTCCTGAATCCGTTGAGGAGCTGAGCCAGTAGCTGCCGAATCTCCATACCTGCGACGAAGGTACTCTCGGCGATCAATACCCTCATAAGGAAGTCCTGGATAGAGCTGATAAGGGCGCCAGATTAATTCTACATCAACTTCAACTAGTTCCTTGATCGCGCTGTCCCATCGTCGTTTGCCTATAAAACACCAGGGGCAAACAATGTCCGAGAAGATTTGTACCTTAATGGGACTAGATTCGATCACCTNAATACNATTCNCAANTNAGNTAGAAATTCTATCAACANCTACTTCTGGAACAAGNTATGNCAGCCAGTTCCATCCAAAAAGTCGAGGACAAGCTTTCTCTCATTGTCTTCAAGACGAACAAATTCTTGTCGGAGCCATTGCAGGCANTTCGCCTGATAAGGGAAAGGTTCCTGTACCCATTCTTTACCATCAATTTCCGTTCTAACTGTCTCAGCGCCATTCTCCACTGCCTCTGAATTAGCTAACAAAGCAGGAACNTAAACCTTTCCAACTTCTCGAAAAATNTNTTTGAGGGAGTNNCCNAGTTGTGCAAAAGAATTCCACTGNTCATCGAGGCTGGCATGGCCCGATAGATCGTCTACCGTGCCCACCCATGCAACTACTCGGCTAGCTATTTCATCNGCAATTTGCATTGGCGTTGGATCAAACACCGCTAACTGGGTCAGCTGACCNTATAGCCCAAAATCGCTCGCGGCTGGCCTGTGNCCAAACATGTAAGGAGAAGTATTCATATGGCTTGCCATCAGTTTCAAAATTCGCTGATAGCTTTCTTCTATAACTGGCGCCGTAGTGTCATTACTCCCTACAACATACAACCGATTAATCTGTCGATCTCTCACAAACTCCGACATCGGCTCCAGCTCTTCTTCNGTCGCAGTCAAATTCGTCCATCGNGGCAAAATTTCCCCTGCTTTTTTTATGTCTGCCTCGTAGTACCAACGATAATGAAACATCGCTTTGGTTAACCACTCATCTGCAAAGTCCTCCAGCAAGTAGTCAAGAAATCGGGTAATTGGTTCATTCGGAATCACCGAGCGCCCCTGATATTCCTCCTCAAGTCGCCTGATTATAGGAGTTGAGTCCACTACAGCTTCATACTCTCCTTTTTCATCTCGAAAATAAAAAGTTGGTGCCAATTGAACTTTCGCTTGNGGCAACTCACTTTTGCCATCTAACAAGCCCGTTCCTAAAATTAATTGATAAGGNATTTGCCTGTACCTCAATACCGCCAACATTTTTCGGGTATAGGGAGAGCCAGGCGCTCCTCTTAATGCTAGTAANTCAGACATACAATCCTCTCAACAAAAACTATTCCTCAGCATAGCTATGACCACAGCTTTTTGCTACAAACAGTATTTTGTGGAAACAATGATGGATTGGTTAAACGAGATACCAAGGTATCGGTTAGGACATTGGCCAACACCACTGGAACCCCTTGAAAGGCTGTCCCAAGAACTAGGGGGGCCNGCGATTTGGGTAAAGAGAGACGACTGTTCAGGATTATTAACAGGAGGTAACAAGACTCGGAAATTAGAATATCTGATAGCAGATGCGCTATCAGAAGGAGCTGATACCGTTGTTACTTTTGGAGCAGTCCAATCGAACCACGCAAGACAGACGGCGGCCGCATGCGCTAAAACAGGCCTTGAATGTCATCTTATACTTACCAGAAGGGTACCTTGGAAGAGCGACAACTATGAAACCAACGGCAACATTCTTTTGAACCAACTCTGTGACGCGCATATCCATATTATGGAAAGTGAAGATGCCGAAGCCAAAACTGGTGAGCTAATTGATTCGCTTCAGTCTGAATCAAAAAAAGTGTACTTAATCCCTCCCGGGGGNTCCAATGCCACTGGTGCTCTNGGNTACACNGTTTGNGTAGATGAGNTNANAAAACAAATCGAAGANAAANAAATTNACAAGCCNATCATCTTTCACGCTTCTGCGAGTGCTGGCACACAGAGTGGGCTAGTTTTTGGCATTCAGACAATCGGAGCAGAAATNCCGATNATNGGGGTAAACGTTTATCACAAAAACTCTCAAAATCTCCACCAGAAGATTATGGAAATAGTATCGGAGCTCCAAACTNAACACAAAGGATCAGGCTTAGTCTCGATACCCGAGGACGTCGTTAACATAGACAACAGCTATCTTGGCGAAGGATACGGTTTACCCTCGAAAAAAACCCTTGACGCAATTCGGCTCGCCGCTTCGCTGGAAGGAATCGCTTTTGATCCTGTCTATTCAGGCAAAGCCCTGGAAGCCGTCGTTGATAAAACCATACTGGGGGACCTGGACGACTACTCGGACGTGATTTTAATTCATACTGGCGGCGCTTCCGTCCTACCTGTCTATCAAAAAGCTATTGCTGGCTAACCAACATACATCCCTCCGTTGGGAAATAGAGTTTGACCAGAAAAATAACTGGATTCCTCACTGGCCAAAAAGAGTGCAGTATTAGCTATTTCCTCGGGAACCCCAAAACGCGCCATCGGCGTCATCGACATCACCATGTCCACTCCTTCTTCAGATTGACGAATACTCGCTGTCATCGGTGTCTCGATAAATCCTGGACCGATCGCGTTAACTCGTATTCCCCTACCACATACCTCAGCAGACAGGCTTTGCGTCAACATGATGACACCGGATTTGGACACGCAATAATCTGTGGCTCCAGGCAATGGTCTGCGGCCCGCGATGGAAGCTATATTGATAATCGATCCCTTGATATCTAATTCAATCATAGACTTAACCGCCAACTGGTTCGTAATCATTACTCCCGTGAGATTAACTTCTAGGACGCGACGCCAGTCGTCTACCGATTTATTGAACAAAAAATTACCTTCTGGATCCTCGCTTCTTTCATTAATTTGGCCAGATACATAGCTTGCCGACGATATTCCCGCTGCAGCCAAGACCACATCCAGCTTGGCGAAGCGTTCAATCGTTTCCTGAAAGACTCGTGCCTGACTAGCCTCATCAGTCACATCAATTTCCAGGAACACTACGTCCCCACCCAGTGTCGAAAGCTCTTCTTCAGCACTCTTGCCTTTTTGAGAATCGATATCCGCGATCACCACTGAAGCCCCCTCTTCAATAAATCTACGAGCGGTAGAGCGTCCCAGACCACTCACGCCTCCAGTTATCAAGGCCACCTTGTCATCTAATTTTCCCATCTCACTCTCCTAATGCTTTTCAAATAAACCATCCACGATACCATCCCATTTATTGATCAAATCTAATCTCTGTAAATCCAACAAAAATGGAGGGCAGAAAATAGANTCAAATGAGGTGACCAAAGAGCTAAGCTTCTCTTTTCCCACCCAGCATATAGATTTTACTTCCTTAGGATCCGGATCAATCTCANCCTTATCCACTATAAGNCCGAAATAAGCTTGTTTAAATTCGCGATCAATAAAATCTCTATACGCAATATCTGAAGCAAAACTATCTCCGAATTCGTAAAGACAGATTTCCGAGACCTTCAGTTCTTCGTAAAGGCCACGATATGCTCCCTGCCGATGAGATTCTCTCGGTTTGAGATGCTCACCAACGCTATCAGTCCAAAGCCCCGCATATAGGTCTTTCTGATCAGATCGCTGTTGCAGTAATAGCATCCCANTGANGTCAAACAAGTAGACCTGAGAGGACTTGTGCCATAGGCCCTTGCGGTGAACAAAGTCGCGAGGTTCTAGACCAATCGNATCGCCAAACTCATTAAANGTCTGAANTTCTTCCGTCAACTTATGGCCGTTTTTAAACCACTATATTTTGGTTGATCAATCGAGACTTGATTAACGACCGTAAATCGGAGGTAGTCTTCAAGCCCTGGTGCATCCAGCTCAATTGCCTGACTCCTAATATCTTTAACAAGCTTCCAACGCAGTTCATCGAGTGTTCCATCCCCATGGACTACCTTATTAAGCCGTTTAACCTCCCCCTCTTTGAGCCTCGATCCCATTACTTGCTCTCGTATGGCTATGTCTAGTGAGTTGCTCGCAACTCGAGCTAAAAAATTAGTTCTTCCTTGGGTTTCTCGCATGACCTCTTCACGAAGAAAATCCCTAACGCTGACCAACAATTCTTCCATCCTTGGCATCTCATTCGAACCATGTTCAGTCTCAGTTGCAACGAGTTCAACATTGCCTGGTATCAACAAATTGACGCAGTCCACCTGACACTCAGAACTTCTCCTACCAATCGCCGGTCGCTCAACCGTTTTATCTGGACCCGTACGATAATGCTCAGCCATACCTAAACAACCGATGGCCCACCAAAAAGAACCAAAAACTTCCCACCACCGAACTCTGTCTCTATCTACCTCTTTACCAGATACACTTTCATAGCCAGCAAACAAATCTTCATAGTCACCAAAACCACCTACGGGTAAATCAGAGCGCCCAAACCTCCAAGAATTAGTGCAAATCCAGCCAAGATCCCTCATCGGATCACCGATGTGTGCAACTTCCCAATCAAGTACTGCAACAATGCCTTGTTGATCAAACATAATATTGCCATTGCGAAAATCGTTGTGAACAAGGCTCGGCGAATAATCACCTGGTAAATTGTCAACCAACCAACGACCCGTGTAATCAATCATAGGCTGCGCAGTTTCAAAATCCCGATAACGCGCCCATGTTTGTTCTACGTATTCGGCAGGCGTTATTGCGTCGAGATATCTAGTCAAACCGGTTTCTTCCAAGTCGATCGCATGTATTTTGGCCAGGACTTCCCCGCTTTTGCGAGCTAACGTAGGACGAATTTCATCTAACTCTGGATCGCGAACGACTTTGGCCCCAAGAGTGATTCCATCTAGCCATTCCATGACAAACCCATCCCCCAGGTCGTCCTCACGATCTAGCACATAGTAGATTTCCGGTTCCGGAACCCCTGCCTGCAATGCACTTCGCATTAACTGCGCCTCAGCAGCAAGACCAGGATGACCAGGCGAGGGGTCTAAAAATTCACCGCCCGCCGATCGTCTCATCGCTAGAACTTTTTCATTGCCATCAATTTCAACATTGAGGCGGTAGGTTTCCTGACTAGCTCCGCCAGAAAGTCGTTCTGCCTTTAAGAGTTTATCGAATCCAGAAAACGCCTTTGACAGAATGGATTCTAATTTTTCGTCAAACCCGCTCATATTGCGGACTACTCTTCTCTCACGCCTTTAGGCGCACGCTGGTTCATGAAGCCAAACATGTACCCTGCTACTCTTCTCTTTTGAATCTCCTCCGATCCTTCGGTAATACGATACCTGCGATGATGTCGGTAGATATGCTCAAATGGTTTGTGTCGCGAGTAGCCCAGCCCACCGTGCACTTGCATGGCTTGATCAGCAGAATCACAGCACAGTCGATTTGCCCAGTAATTACACATTGAAACCTTATCCGATACCGAGAAAGCGCCATATTCGTCCATCTGCCAGGCTGTCTTGTGAATGAGTGCCCGTAACATCTCACACTGAGTTTGGAGCTCAACCAGCGGAAACTGAATNCCTTGATTTGTGGATAAAGGTTTTCCAAATGGCGCCCTTGATTTCGCATAATCCACCGATTCATTAATACAAAATTGAGCTGCTCCCAAACTAGATGCGGCTTGTCGGATTCGATTTTCATTAAAGAAGTGCTGTACTACCTGCAGCCCTCGTCCCTCTCCACCAAAAATCGCATCATTTGGAACTCGAACATCCTGCATTGAAATGCGCCCGTGATCCGTTGGCATATTGAAGGTCCACAACATCTCTTCGACCTTGAACCCTTCGGAATCTGTCGGCGTAAGGAACGCGGTAATCCCTTCACCGTCACCCTGTTTTCCGCTAGTCCGCGCGAATATAAGGTCGTATTTCGCTTTGTGAATACCCGTATTCCAGGTCTTTGCTCCATTAATCACCCACTCATCACCATCACGCTCCGCGTGGGTCTCCATGTGTGTCGCATCGGACCCATGTTCAGGTTCTGTGATACCAAAGGCAAAACCTCTCCGACCCTCAGCTAAATCATCAATCCACTCGGCTTTCTGAGATTCGGTCCCATAATTAATCATAAGCAAAAGACCAACGTTGTTACCCACTATGGAATGCTCGTTCTGAAGGTCGTTATGTAAACCCAGTCCCTTTACTGCAAGATGCTCACGGATAATAGCCATCCCCAGGTTGGTTCCTTCCTTACCACCATATTCTTTTGGAAAAGGATATCGATAGTGGCCTGCAGCATCGGCTAGGCGTTTTGCTTTCTGCAATAGCTGCTCCCACTCCTCGTTAGGTAGCCCACCTCTCTCCCAATCCGTCCGCGCGTCTTCTCTTCGATGATCAAAGAAGCGAATATTGTCATCCGAATTTTCGAGCGGTTTAATCTCTTTCTCAATGAACTGGTCTAGTTCTTCAAGATAGGCCTGCATTTCCTCTGGAATATCAAAGTTCATCCGTTCTCCCCTAGTCGGTGCTTAATTTTCTTTGTACCTCTTCTGACAAAGGTAACTCTATTTCTTTATCTAAATTACCCTTTCCAGGAACATAATTCACTTCCAATCGTGTCCCGCATGGATCCTCGAAGAGAACAGAGTAGTATCCCGGCGCCCACTCGTCTTTCTGGGGTCCATGAACAATGGCACCACCTAGGTTCTCCACAAGTTGAGTCACTTCTTCAATTGACTCTTCATTCCTGGCTCTGAAACACAAGTGGTGAAGTCCGGCATTGTACTGATCATAGGGCACGTCTCTGCGCCCCTGACGCGCTCCCAATCCTGTTCTAGACCCGACTGCATAAAACATCTTATCCGTATCAACTAAGCACTCCATCGAGAAAGCTTTAGTCAGTCCGCGATAAAACTCTCTTACTTTATCCAGCTCCTGTACGGTCACGATTACATGCGCAATCCCGTTTATTTCGATTGCCATGAGATCCCCTNCTTTATTCCTGAACGATTCAAGANGAATACACTAAGCTTTTTTTGTTGNGTTTACTTCTNTACATANCGTAGACCAACAGNAGTAACCAAAAAGACACTAACTGACCAATGATCTCGTTATACGAGCTAATCAAACCTAAAAACTGACTATCAAGATTAACCGTGGTTAATTGTCTTGAGATAGCGATTCCAACNACAAAAGCTGCGTGAAGACCGATACAACAAAACAAGTTAAAGCGCTCCCTGACCAAGCAAAAAAAACANCCGAGAATCATNAAACTCAATCGGGCATCCCAATCCTGATGGAGAANNATCATGTTANCTATTGAGTGTTCCAGGTAAGTAAANCCAGCAAGCCAATTGACAGGCAGCTCCAATTCACCCGTCGGCTTGAGAAAATGCACGCTGCTGTATAACGCGCTGGAAATCAGAGCAGCTATCAGTCCTCCAACGCGTTTNTTTAGTGACCCATAAAGAAAACCTCTAAACAAGATCTCCTCAAACAATCCTATTANGCATGCTAGNACTATTCCGACCAAGAGAATTCCTAATATCGATAAGAACGAAATCTGTAGATCCAAAACAACCAACCGGACTTCAAGCAACAAGAGCACAACAACCGGTATCGCCAGAATAAAAAGACCAATCAAAAAAGATTGTAAAAACTGCCTGAAGGAGAAATCGCCGAATATAAGTCCGGAGGTTTCTTTAGACACCATTTTCCATAGAGGTATCAGGAGAATTAACAGTACCAGTAGAACAGACCTCGTCAGGACCCTATCAAAGGGATATGACAAAAACNCTTGCAAAGNNNCNGCNAGNNTAGACCCCAGTAGCACAGCGGTCAGCAAATACAAGCNAGCTACNGATAGNCCTCTCATCATTCAAATTGACTAATTNGANAATTTCTCTCGCGCCATAACCATCGCGATCAGAGGTAAACAAAATATAGCTGCNGAGATCAGACCTGGCACTAAACCACCGCCTCGCGGGTCTAGTTGATTCCAAAAAAACATGGCGATGACTACCTGAAGCAAGTACACGCTCGCCCAGGGCCACATCCACGACTTCATCTTCCAAAAACCATATGCTCCCAGTCCGTAAATTATCCAATGCAAAGGCTCGGTGAGCTTTGCATACCAACCGTGAAGAGTAATGCCAAACCAGACCTCTTCGTCGAGCTCCACAGGCTTGTAGAAAAAATCAAAGGGCATATAAATAATCGTCATATAAACGCAGAAGTAGAACATCAAGTTCATCCACCAAGGTCNGCAAAACCAATCTTCTTTGATCTGCGAAATTATCTTCAAATTGTTTACTCCTAGCTGATTGCCACTCGATCGGGTAAAGGGCGCCCTTCGACAAAAGCTTCTATATTAGACACCGCTCGAAAACCCATAGCTTCACGCGTCTCTACTGTTCCGCTACCCATATGAGGTAACAGCACCACCTGATCAAGCGCTAACAAGCTATCGGGCACCTCTGGCTCTTTCTCATACACATCCAACCCAGCGCCTGCTATCGCCCGACCTGATAGAGCATCAGCGAGAGCCATTTCATCCACCACATCGCCCCGAGCAGTATTGATCAAATGAGCACTGGATCGCATCAATTTAATATTGTCTTGATTCACAAGATGTCTCGTTTCGTCGTTAGCGGGACAGTTCAGACTGACAAAGTCAGACCGCTCTAACACCTCTTCCAACGAACAAAATTCGGCATCCAGTTCAACCTCTACAGACTCTGCTACTCTCGAACGATTGCTATACAGCACCTGCATACCAAAACCATGACGAGCCTGTCGCGCTAATCTGGTGCCAATCCGACCCATGCCCACTATACCCAAGGTTTTCCCAGTTACCTGACTAGACAACATGTGTGTTGGACGCCAACCACTCCATTCTCCAGCACGGAGATGTCTTTCCCCCTCTCCTGCCCGTCGTGCACTCATCAGAATCAACATCATTGCAATTTCTGCTGTAGCGTCAGTTAACACCCCAGGCGTATTCGTAACCTCAATACCCGTACCTTTCAGCGCATCGAGCGCAATATGGTTATAACCCACGCCAAAATTCGCNATCAATTTTGTCTGTACCAATGTACTGTCGAACAGATCTGGGCCTANCTGATCCGTCACGGTTGGACAAACCACNTCATAATTATTCAATGCCTCACGCAGCTGTGCTTGGCTCAACGGTTCATCCTGTGNATTAAGCTGAGTATCGAAATTTCCTAATAGATACTCCTCCACCTTGACCGGCCACTTTCTAGTCACAAATACCTTGAGTTTNGATTTTTCCACGTTTACCACCTAGCCTTTCTAACTGATCAATTCTATTTTCGCTTTTATGAAGTCAAATCTCTTTAAAGTAAGCCCGTGACGGGTACTAGCGCCCCATGAATGGCACGAGATTGGGAAGAAGACAGAAAACAAACCACGTTTGCCAGATCAACTGGATCNACCCATTCGGNAAAATCTGATCCAGGCATATCCGCACGATTTCTGGGTGTATCGATCAAAGTAGGTAACACTGCATTCACATTGATTCCTTTATGCTTAACCTCGTCACTGAGCGATTCGGTCAACCGCATCACGGTTGACTTGGCGGCTGCATACGCGCCCATATTACCCCCAGCCTTCAACGCACCCATCGCACCAACATTAACAACACTACCGCGTCCAACCCCTATCATCCTCGGTATCGCCGCAGAAAGTACCCTTCTCAACGTAGTGACATTAATCGAAAACATAGAATCCCAGAGCTCATCCGAGGACTCCCAGACAGTTGGTCCCATGTCGAAGCCGCCCGCGATATTCGCCAGACAATCAAAATGGCCTATGTCATCAAAACAAGCTGAGACCGCTTTTGCATCCAGCAAATCCACCTGAAAGTAACTACCCGTAACCTCTTGAGGTTGATCAATAACATCGACAAGAAAAACCTCAGCGCCCTGCTTCCTGGCAACGGCAGCCACAGACGAACCCANCACGCCTGCACCACCAGTTACGATCATTTTTTTTCCTTCCAGCATCACTTTCCCCAGTNGCAAAAAATTACTTACGGTAAAAGTATAATCCAACCCTAGTGAAATAGTAGGCGGTGTCCNTCCAAGCAAGCAATTGCGAGACTAACAAAACTCTGTTTACATCTGCGAACACTNTTCTTAAAGGATTATCAATGATAACTAGAATACTGCTACCTAGAATACTTTCGGCGCTCGTTGGTCTACTCATGGCNGTTCAAACAATANGCTGGATAACAAATCCTGGAGAAGCAGCTCAGGGCCTAGGAATGGCGCTACTTGAAGGAATGGGACGCAGCACCCAAATCGGCGATTTCTCTTCATTTTTCTTCAGTGTCACACTGTTCTGCTTCTTGGGAGCTTACCTAAAGCAAGCCCAATGGCTAATATCTGGGGCGATCATTCTGGGCTCTGCTGCCCTGTTTAGAAGCCTCGCTTGGATAGCTCACGGTGCCGATTTCGCAACAGACTTTATCGTGGCTGAAGTCGTCATGACCATCTTACTCATTGTGAGTGCCTATTTATTCAACAAATCGAAGGATGAGGTTATCGAAAGTTCCTGATCAANATTAGCAAGTCGCCTATTAGTCCTTGNCGNGTTACAATGNGGGCCAAGATTAACGTGCTTNAGGGCACTTAAGGTAGTTCTTGTGATNATNGGCCTGACNGGCGGCATCGCCTCAGGAAAATCTACAGCTGCAAANTTNCTAGGCGAGCTTGGCGCTCACGTTATTGATGCTGACAAACTGGGTCATAATGCCTACGCGAAAGGATCAGACGCGTTTAACTCCGTCGTCTCTGTCTTCGGTCAGGATACAGTGGGCGACGACGGTGAAATCGATCGAAAAGTGTTGGGGTCGAAAGTTTTTGGCAATCCAGAATCGCTAAAAAAACTGACAGATATCGTTTGGCCTGCAATCAAAAAAATGGCTCAACAAGAAATTGAATCCGTAAAAGCACAGCAACCCAAACAGGTCATCGTGCTTGAAGCGGCCGTATTGTTTGAAGCTGGTTGGGAGGATATTGTCGATGAAGTCTGGAGCACACTAGTCGACCGTGAGGTAGCGATCGGGAGAGCCACCAATCGCGATGGTTCAGATCGAGAGCAAGTAGAGGCTCGGATTGACGCTCAGCTCACTAACGAGGAAAGAGCCGAAAAAGCCGACAGACTGATCAAAAATTCCGGTTCAGAGGAAGATCTCGCAGAAAGAGTTAAAGCATTATGGAAGGAGGTAAGCGAGTAAGTCATGATTCTAGATATGCATGCACATTCGATAAAATCAGATGATGGCCGGGCCAAAGTGGAAAACTATTGCCAATGGATAAAGGCGAAGGATATCGCCATTGATGGTTTTGTTCTTACGGAACACCGCCAGTACGATGACGAATCCGACTACAGCGATCTTGCTCAAGCTAACGGCATTACCATTTTNAAGGGAAGTGAGGTAGAGACTGAGTACGGACACGTCCTTGTGTTTGGGGTTACTCCGGCNCTCCAAGAAGAGTTCGATTTTTCAAATATCAATCTAAAACTCGAACACGTCATTGAAGCAAGCAATAANCACGATGCAGTCGCTGTTCCCTGCCATCCAGGTCGACCGCGAGTGGGAATGGCAGCGCATTTAGAAGAATTCGGAGTTCCAAAGGGCGTTGAAATCGTTGAAATTTATAATGGNGGCAGCCGNGAGAACGAAGATGAAATTGCTCGCGAGATGGCGGACCAACTGAATTGTTCGGGCATTGGGGGTAGCGATGCTCATATTGTCAGCCAGATCGGAAAATGCGGCACNAAATTTGACGCNCCCGTNANCACGATCGGAGAGNTGGTCGAAGCACTNAGGTCNAACAACTTCGAGGCGATTAAGATTTAGCAGGCATTTAAATGGACGAGAATGAAGCAATAGACGTTGCTGCTCTAAGAGATCAGTTTCTTGGCAAAGTTTTTGATGAATACGTGTTCACGCTCGATGCCGAAAAGTTGGTTCAATATGCCAAGAGCTGCGGGGAAACNGCGAGCAAATACACCGATCCCAACGATCCGGATTTTCAAGCACCCCCTACCATCGCTTCAAGCTTCAATCCAAGACAGGACTATCCTGATAACTTCCCATCCTTTGAAGGATTAGGCATGGATGCCGGTAAATCAGTTGAGCTCGAGAGACCTATGCGCGCGGGAGAGGAGATCACCGCTACTACAGCATTACACGATATCTATACAAAATCCGGAAGNTCCGGAAGGATGGTCTTTTTTGTNAACAGGATGACNATGAAAAANCCCAGGGGCGAAATACTTGGCTCGTCTGATACGAGTGTTGTGATTAGAGAAAAGCCCCAGGACAGTTNATGGTAACCTTATGACTATCGAGAAATTATCNGAGATTGAATTCGGAGAAACGCTGCCTTCCTTTACTCCGGACACTNCGCTGGCGAATGTTTCCCAATTCGTNCTAGCAGCAGGATGGGANAGCCCCAGATTTACTGATCACGAAGCCGCAAAAGCTCAAGGACTACCTGCAGCACTTGTTCCGGGCATCATGAGTCAGGGGTTCTTAAGCGCGATGATTCATCGCTGGGCACCAGACGCTGAGATCAAAAAAATTGACACCGTGTTTCGTGCCCCATGCCTTGTGGATGAGACCTACCAAATCAACGGTGTCGTCACCGACATCGATACTGATAACGGAAGTGTAGAAATCGACCTAACCGTTACTAATTCCGCTGAGGAAACCAGGGTCTTTGGTACCGCTAACGTAATCATTCAAAAGTAAAAAAAATTACCAANAGCCTCAGTCAGTTTTGCCTCGAGTAATTCTATCCATCACAGAGTTATCACTTAACTTGTTCAGGAAATTCTCTTCATAGGCATCTTCAGGTGCTTCTCTTACAAAGGCATCTAATAATTGCGCATCATCGCCCACCAAAATTCGCCACTTTTCAGATCTTACGCCCTCTAAGATAATATTTGCGGCTTGCGCTGCAGTGGTTGGCGCGTTGTCACGGAACTCAACCGCCTGCTGATGGACTAGTTCCCTAATTTGATCGTCCGTTAAATTACTAACAGGCGCTCCTCTCTTCTCCATCAGATTTCGAGCAGCATCGACTTCAGTNTGACTCATTCCTAAAGCACCATTTTCGTTTCGTGCACTTTGAGAGTTAAGCGCGATGGAGGTACCNATGTGGCCCGGCATCACTAGGGAGGTTTTAATATGTGGCGCGTTCAATCTTAGATCAGTTATGAGAGCCTCGGTGAAACCCTTCACCGCAAATTTAGCAGCAGAATAGGCAGTATGAGAGGTTGCCGTGCCAATCGAGGCCCAAAATCCATTTACTGAACTTGTGTTCACAATATGACCTTCGTCACTGGCAATCAACAGAGGCATGAAGGTTAGACAGCCGTAATAGACTCCGTACCAACAAACTCCAAATGTTTTTTCCCACTTTGGCCTATCAATATTGACAAACTCACCTGTGATGGAGATTCCCGCATTATTGAATAGAAGGTTGATATGCTGAACCTGGTGTTCTGCTTCAACCTCTTCTTTGAATCGTATCATATCGGCTTCAACCGACACGTCGCAGTAGTGGGTAGTCAGGCGTACGCCAGGCTCAGGATTGGCCAATCTAACGGTCTCTTCCATCCCCNCCTTTGATACGTCGCACATCGCAACGTGCGCGCCTTCTTGGATTAATTGACACACTATNTCACGCCCCATACCGGCTCCGCCACCGGTNACGACTGCCATTTTCCCTTTAAATTCTTTCATTTTTATTCCTAACGTAATCTTGGATTAAGTTTATCAGGATCAACATCGATCTCTTTGACAAAATCTCTATACTCTTTTGGCTTGATCATTTTCTGTCGAAGAAGCGCGGCCAGAGACGCCTGGNCAATGTANTCTGCATTAATCTCAAAATGAGCCCTTAGCTCAGACTTCGTTTCGGATAACCCATAACCATCCGTGCCCAAAACCTCTAACGGCCCAGGTAACCACCTCGATATACCTGAGGACAATGACTTCATGTAATCGCTAACCGCAACAAAAACACCAGACTCATCACAAAACATCTCTTCTAAATATGAGACTTTTTGGTCTTTTGAAGGATTCAAACGATTGATCCGATCGCAGTCGAGCGCATCTCGTTCAAGCTCTACAAAACTCGTGATACTCCAAAGACAGACATTTATGTCTACAGCAGCCAACATTTCCTTTGCTCTTATTGCCTGTTGCATAATGCTTCCAGAAGCCAGCAGATGTACGTTAGGTCGTTTAGGATCGGTGCGATGGCGCTCGAAACAATAGCCTCCCCTAAGAATACCTTCGATCGTATCCTTATTTATATCATCGATAGTTTTGTCCGCTTCTACTAATCCAGGGTGAGTATAGTTTTCGTTATAAAGGGTTATATAGTAGAAAAGGTCTTCCTGCTGCTCGTACATGCGCCTAATCCCTTCTCTAACAATAACAGTAAGTTCAAACCCGAAAGCTGGNTCGTAAGTCAGAAGATTAGGCACGGAGCTTGCCAAAATNAGGGAATGGCCNTCTTCATGCTGCAAGCCCTCTCCATTTAAGGTTGTCCGCCCTGCGGTGCCTCCCAAAAGGAAGCCTCGACACATCATGTCCCCGCAACTCCAAATCATGTCACCGACTCGTTGAAAGCCAAACATCGAATAGAATATATAAAAAGGAATCATTGGCAGGCCGTGAACTGCATAAGCACTTCCCGCTGCCATGAAAGATGCCATCGCGCCAGTCTCGCAAATCCCTTCTTGTAGTATNTGACCGTCAGCAGCCTCTCGATAAGGCATCAGCGTGTCAGCATCAACGGGTTGGTAGTTTTGACCTTCGGGAGCATATATNCCTGCCACCTTAAACAAACCATCCATACCAAATGTTCTCGCTTCATCTGGAACGATGGGAACTATGTATTTTCCGATTTCGGGCATTTTNATNAGTNGNCTNANNAGNCNNACCATNANCATNGTNGTCGAGACNGCNCGNTCCGTNCCCTTCANTANATCGACAAANACCTCCAAANCNGGNGNCNGNACNCTNGGGCAATCAACNACNCTATTNGGNAANGGCCCGCCCAATTCCTTCCGTTTNTCTCTCAAATAAGTCACTTCNTCAGAACTTTCGTCCGGACGAAAAAACTCGGCCTTTTCTGCATCTTCTTTTGAAAGAGGGATTTTTAACTCAGCAGCCAGACGAACTCTCTCATCACTCGGCATGTTTTTATATTGGTGCGCAGTATTTTTGCCTTGAGCGCCCATTCCGTCACCCTTNACTGTTTTGATCAATAAAACCGTAGGCTTACCCTCTGTTTTGGTCGCTTGATCGAATGCCGCATATATTTTTTTATGATCCTGACCGCCTCGCTTGATCTGCTTAACCTCTTCATCGGTCAANGAGCTCATCATCATTTCAAGTTCTGGATTTCCCTCTACCCAGTGCTCCCGCTGAACATCTCCCGGCAAAACTGAATACATCTGATAATCGCCATCTAAGCAATCATCCATTCTCTTCCTGAGCACTCCTTGGGAGTCTCTCGCGAGCAAACCATCCCAGCCACTACCCCAGATCACCTTAATCACGTTCCAGTCTGCGCCGCGAAAAACCCTTTCTAATTCTTGAATGATCTTTCCATTTCCGCGTACAGGGCCGTCCAGNCTCTGCAGNTTACAGTTAATTACGAAAATTAAGTTATCTAATTTCTCTCGAGCCGCAATGTTGATGGTACCCAATACCTCAGGTTCATCAGATTCACCATCGCCNATAAAACACCAAACCTTCGATTTAGACTTNGACTTTAAGCCGCGATTTTCTAAATACTTAGTGAATCTCGCCTGATAGATCGCCGCAGGAGTTGAGAGCCCCATCGACGCATTNGGCATTTCCCAGAAACCAGGCATGCTTCTTGGGTGCGGATAGGAACTCAGTCCTCCTTGTCCTTGCAGCTCTCTACGATAATGTTTGAGATGGTGGTTATCGAGTCGACCTTCCAAGTAGGCTCTAGCGTAGATCCCAGGGGCAGCATGCGGCTGCGGCAATAACAGATCCCTATCCGTATTTTTTTCCCCTCCGCGGAAAAAGTGATTAAAACCAACCTCCATCATCGTCGCACAAGATGCATAGGTCGCTATATGCCCACCTACTCCATCACCTCTGTCTTGTGCTTGCAGCACCATCGCGATGGCGTTCCAACGATTGATTTGTTCTATTCTTTCTTCAATCTCGAGATTTCCAGGATATCTAGGTTGGGAGGAGACACTTATCGTGTTGACATAAGGCGTGTTTAAGGTCGCTTCATCGAGCGGGATATTCAGGCTTAAAACATGATCTTGCAGGCTGCGTAATATCTCGCGAACTCCTGACTCACCGAACTCCCTATGAATGCCATCTATGGCCTCATTCCATTCGACCTTGTCTTCTTCGAGTGCCTTACCTAGGTCAATCTGCTCTTCATTCGACATAGCTACAGAAAGGTCTTAATTCGTTCTGCATGGTCTTGCAGCACATCCATTTCCTGCATTTCCCTGGCATGGAGCGAAAACTCCAAGCCTTGGAATCTCGGCAAAATGTGAAAATGCAAATGGAATACTGTCTGTCCTGCAGCAGAGCCATTAAGCTGTGCGATCATGATTCCAGGGGCATCAAAAGCCTGTTTTACCGCGTTCGAGACAACCTGAGTCGTCCTGACAGTATGAGAAAGTACTTCTGGGTCTATTTCGTGGATATTCTCTGCCGCAGATTTTGGAATCACCAGAGTGTGCCCGGGGACTTGAGGCATTACATCCATAAAGGCCAGTGAATATTCATCTTCGTACACTCTTGCTGCCGGCGCTTCATTTCGGATAATCTTTGCGAAAATATTTCCTTGGTCATATGACATACTTCACTCCAGTGAGCCAATTACTGCCTTTGTGTGCTCTCCCAACTCGGGCACTTTCTGGCCACTAGCATAGTCATTTCCAGGAGTCATAGGCAATTCAAATGTATGGCCTCCAACCAATGCTGAGTATGTCCTGAAATCCCGGTGATCTTTCAAATCTTGGATTTGCATTAGTGGTGCCTGGGCCAAATCAGCTCGAGTGAAACGAAGCTCAATTTCAGAATACATTAGTTTTTTCAACTCGCTTCCTATCTTGTCATCAACATACGTTCGATTTTCTACCCTAATCTCGTTTGAGCGACATAGAGGGTCTTCCCTCAGTTCCTTATTCATAATGACTTCATCAATCAGGCGACCCCACTCACGTTCATTTTGTATCGACAGTATAAAAGGCTGATCATCGCTAGAGAAAAATACACCATAGGGACAAATGCCTGGATGNGCCAATCCAATTCTTTTAGGGGCATTTAAACCATAACGATCAAGTAAGTAAGGCACGGCCAGCCACTCGGCAACCGCATCAAACAGTGAGATATCAATCTGTTTCCCCAGACCAGTCAGGCGTTGATTTAAAAGGGCNTCTAGAAGCGCCTGATAACCATACATCCCGGTCGCCAGATCCACCATCGAAACTCCAACACGTCCGGGTTCTTGAGGACTNCCTGTAATACTTGATAATCCGGACTCCGCCTGCATCAACAGATCATAGGCCTTGCGATCCTTACNAGGACCTTCAGGGTGAAAGCCAGATATTGATAGTGAAATGAACTCCGGTCGATTTCGATGATATTCGCTAAGCTCAAAACCAAGTTTTTGCAGGGCGCCCGGCTTGAGGTTTTGAACCAAAATATCGCTACGATCGATCAACTTTTGTAGAAGNTCAAAACCCTTATCTTCGGCGAGATTTAAGACTACTGATTTTTTACCCGCATTCAGCCAGGCAAAATAAGAGCTTTCCCCGAATACCACTGAGTCATAGTAACGAGCAAAATCACCCTCAGGTCGTTCAATCTTGATCACTTCAGCGCCCGCCTGTGCAAAACGCCGTGTGGTGAGAGGAGCCGCTACCGCCTGTTCAAGAGAAACAATCTTAATTGGTGCAAAAGCTTTGAGGTCACTATCTTTNGACAAAACCCTTTTCTCCAATTTGATATTTACCGCAAAAAAAAAGGCCCTATGGGCCTTTTTTTAAGGGTTTCACCTCAGGCGTTGTAACCAATGATTGATTTAATCTCGAGGAATTCTTCTAAGCCATATTCACCCCACTCTCGTCCATTGCCGGACTGCTTATATCCGCCAAAAGGTGAAGTCTGGCTTGGAGCAGCCCCATTGAGGTGCACATTACCGCTTCTTATCAAACGAGCGACTTTCTTCGCTCTTTCAGGATCACCAGACGAAACATAACCGCTCAATCCATAGAGCGTATCGTTAGCGATCCGAACCGCATCATCATCATCTTCATAACCTATGAGAGACAGAACAGGTCCGAATATTTCTTCCTGTGCGATGGTCATGTCNTTCGTCACATGTGAGAAAACAGTGGGCTTAATATAGTAACCAGCATTCAATCCATCNGGTCGGCCAGTGCCGCCAGTCTCNAGCTTGGCTCCCTCATCAATCCCTTTCTGAATCAAGTTTTGAATCTTATCGAATTGAACTTCGGAAACTACTGGTCCAATCGTAGTGCCTTCCGCATCTGGCGCTCCAACTTTTACTTGCTCTGCTGCCGCCTTCGCGATCGCCGCAGCTTCGTCCATCCTCGAACTTGGAACTAACATGCGAGTTGGCGCATTACAGGATTGCCCNGAATTTGTGCACATACCAAAGACATCTCGGGAAATCGAACCTTCAAAGTCAGCATCATCGAGGATGATATTAGCGGACTTACCGCCNAGCTCCTGCGCTACCCGTTTTATAGTAGGCGCTGCGTTCCTCGCGACTTCAATTCCTGCGCGNGTAGAACCAGTAAATGACATCATGTCNACGTCTGGGTGTGAAGACAATGCCGCTCCAACCGTAGGCCCATCTCCATTNACCAAATTAAATACGCCGGCAGGCACTCCNGCTGCGTCCATGACCTCNGCNAACAAAATGGCGTTGAATGGAGCCACTTCCGAGGGCTTGAGCACCATAGTGCAACCAGCGGCTATCGCTGGAGCCACTTTAGTCGCGATCTGGTTAATCGGCCAATTCCAGGGCGTGATAAAGCCACAAACCCCNGCAGGCTCCTTAACGATTCTCGCNCTNCCCAAATCCTGTTCAAATTCGTAGTTCTTCAAAATCTCAAGNACNGTCATCAAATGACCAAGACCCGCAGGNGCCTGCGCCTTATTTGCTAAAGGCAATGGAGCTCCCATTTCTTCGCTGATGGCCGACGCTATATCGCCCATTCTTTCTTGAAACTTTTCAATAATTTTTTCTANCAAAGCAACTCTTTCTTCACGCGTAGTCGCCGCAAAAGAATCAAAGGCACCCTTGGCCGCCGCAACCGCGCTATCCACATCNGCCTGTCCACCCATCGCTATCTGGCCAATTGACTGCTCTGTTGCTGGATTTATTACATCCAAGGTCTCAGAGGTAGAAGGATCCACCCACTGACCGTTGATATAAAACTTTAAGTTATTACTCACAATAATTTTCCTATTTCTAAATTAATATTGCCCTTCTGGNTCCCTTCANTTCAGAAGTCTTNCCAATAGCANTAGGCTACAAGCATNAGCCANTTTTTTCCAGNTTAAATGGCGAACTTAAANAACCAGACAGAATATTTCAAANTCTGCCTTCTTCCTTAAATTTCATTACAATGCCCAGTAANTTAANTGGCCAAAAAAGGGAAATCATGAAAGGGACCGTACATTATAAANNTCAAGNCAANATCGCAATNATGACCGTCGATAATCCTCCGGTTAATCCACTTTCATCAGGNGTTCGTCANGGTCTAACAGANGGAATAAACCAAGCTCTAGCTGATGATGCNGTCGAAGCGGTCGTTTTNACTGGCGAGGGGAGAGCCTTTATTGCCGGCGCAGATATCTCTGAGTTTGGAGGGAAAGCCGAAGGACCAAGCCTTTTTGATTGTCTTAATGCGATGGACAACAGCAGCAAACCCATTATTGCGGCGATCAATGGAACTGCCTTTGGTGGCGGTCTGGANGTGGCCTTATGTTGCCATTATCGNGTAATCGCTAATACAGCACCNGTNGGCTTGCCTGANGTAAAACTGGGTCTTTTACCCGGAGCTGGCGGTACTCAAAGGCTTCCTCGGCTAATTGGGGCAGAGAAAGCTCTTGATTTCATTTTGTCGGGAGACCCGATTCCTGGACCGCAAGCCACTGAGCTCGGCATTACCGACGAAGTAGCGACTGGCGATGTTGTTGACGCAGCCATTGAGTTCGCCCAAAAGATCATCCAAGCAGGCGGCAAGGTTCGAAGAATCCGTGACGAGATTTCTGTCGTTGAAAAAGATCGCGATAACCAAGAAATTTTTGAAAACGCCAGAAAAAGCTCGGCCCGAAAAATGCGCAACCGATTTGCGCCTGAAATGATCATTCAGTGTGTTGAAGCAGCAGTACACTCTGGTGATTTTGATACTGGCTTAAAAGTCGAACAAGAATGCTTCGCAAAATGTCTTAAACACCCACAAAGAGAAGCTTTNATACATATGTTTTTCTCTGAAAGGGAAGTCGCCAAAATNCCAGACGTNCCGAAAGACACTNCCACNGCAGCCATCGAGCAAGCCGCCGTCATCGGATGCGGAACCATGGGAGGAGGAATTTCTATGAACTTTCTTAATGTGGGCATACCTGTCACGGTCCTTGAGGTTGACCAGGAAGCTCTCGATAAGGGGATTTCCGTCATCAAGCGAAATTACGANATTCAGGTGCAACGTGGTCGAATGAGTGAAGCGGACGTAGACAAGCGAATGTCGTTACTGACAGGAACAACCGACTATAAAGGCCTTTCAAGTGCAGACGTAATCATCGAAGCGGTCTATGAAAACATCGATGTAAAGGTCGAAACGTTTAAGAAAATCGAAGCCGTGGCCAAGCCNGGTGCAATACTGGCTAGTAATACCTCAGGGCTAGATATCGATAAAATGGCCGAAGCGACCGNGCGTCCGGACGCGGTCATTGGCCTTCATTTCTTCAGTCCAGCTAATGTGATGAAACTACTTGAAGTCGTTCGAGGAGAGAACACCAGTAAAGAGACAATCGCCACCTCAATGAAGCTGGGACGCACACTGAACAAGATAGCGGTATTATCAGGAAATGCCCCAGGGTTCATAGGGAATCGCATGTTGTCGGGGTATACCCAACAAGCAGGTGAAATCATCCTCCAGGGCGCTACCCCTTACCAAGTCGATAATGTTCTTCTGCAATTTGGGATGCCTATGGGCCCATTCCAAATGAATGATTTAGTCGGATTAGATCTTGGATGGCGAGCGCGTAAGCTTTCTGGCATGAAACCGGAGGACGTTCCAATCACGGCCAGGGTAGCGGATCGCCTTTGCGAACTCGAACGTTTCGGGCAGAAAACCAATCGTGGTTTTTACATCTATCCCGAAGGCAGNCGAGCCGGACAAGCCGACCCAGAAGTTGTTGCTTTAGTCGAGGAGGTTTCCTCTGAACTGTCGATCGACCGACGGACAATCGATGATGATGAGGTGTTAAAGCGCTGCCTNTACCCCTTAATTAATGAGGGCGCCCGCCTTCTTGAACAAGGTATTGCGATTCGACCATGCGATATCGATATCGTTTACATAAATGGTTATGGATTCCCTGAAGTCACAGGCGGCCCCATGTTTTGGGCTGACCAACAGGGACTGGATACCATTCTCGAGGACATCAAGCGATTTGGAGAAGAGTATGGCGGCGATGTTTGGAAACCCGCTCCTCTCCTAGAGAAACTCGTATCCGAAGGCAAGGGATTTGCCAGCCTCCAGAGCTAGTCGGTTAACCGGTACTTAAAGTTTGACTTTATGTGATGAGCAAAGGTCTTCAAGCTCGATACACTGTGATCGAATGTTTCTAGTTCCTTTGCTCCTCATGATTTTAGCGCCAGTCCTAGGAGTGGCCCATGGTGTTGAAGAAGGTGATGCCGCTTTTATTCAGGGTCAGGCAGGCTTTCAGTTTTGGCCTTACTTTTATTTAGGTGCTAAGCATATGGTCACCGGGTTTGATCACCTTGCATTTCTCGCTGGGGTGATTTTTTTTCTCTATAAGCTCAAAGAGGTCGGACTTTACGTCACGCTATTTGCGATCGGTCACAGCCTAACGCTGATTGCAGGCGTCTGGTTTGACATCCCCGCCAACGTCTATCTCATAGATGCGATCATCGGATTTTCAGTTGTGTACAAAGCCTTCGAGAATATTGGGGGACTAAAATCACTCGGTTTGTCGATCAATCCAAAATACGCAGTGTTTACCTTTGGACTTTTTCACGGATTCGGCCTCGCTACTAAACTTCAGCAACTCACTCTTTCCGAAGAAGGTCTCTTCGAAAACCTCATCGCATTTAATATTGGCGTAGAGCTTGGCCAGCTAAGCGCTCTCATAGTCATGGTTACGTTCATGAACGCTTGGCGTTATTCAGACAAATTTCAAGCGCAATCTCTTATAGCCAATTCAATACTAATGGGAATGGGCTTTCTGTTTATTTTCTATCAGCTAACCGGTTACGTGGTTGAGGTTTAGCTAAGTATCCATCCGCCATCCACGTCAATCGTGGTTCCAGTTACGTAGTCGTTTTCAACCATAAATAAAATCCCACTAGCCACCTCTTCCGAGGTACCAGCACGAGGAATCAAGTGCTTCGCTGTTGCTCCTTCGAGCATTTTCACTCGCTGATCAGATTCTGGACCAAACATCGGCGTNTCAATTACCCCGGGAGACACCACGTTGATCCGTTTTGGAGCGATCTCTGGGGCGATGGCCCGGACGAATTGCTCAACAGCTCCCCCGACCGAAGCGATTGCCGACTGGCCAACCTTGGCGCGTCTCGCTGGGGCTCCGCTGACCAAGACGATAGTCCCTTCTTCGCTTAAATGCTCTGCGCCGAAACGCACGCAATTAGTGTATCCCCATAACTTGTCAAACGAATTCCTGTAACCTTCTATATCCATTTGCAAAAAAGGCCCCGACGCTCTTGATCCGCCGGTGGCCGCACTAATTAAAATATCGAAAGGCGCTTCGCTCTCGAACACCTTCGAAAGCGCGTCAGTATCTCTGACATCGCAAGCAACGGTTCTGATGTTTTCAAGTTGCCCCGCCTTGCTAGGATCGCGACTTATGACGACCACCTCCGCGCCCTTTTCCTTCAACTGTTCAGCCGCGGCCAAGCCAATACCCGATGTACCACCGAACACCAGTGCCTTTTTTCCATTCACATTCATCGCAATACCTTCCCCATATTAGTTTTTAGCTTAATGGTCTGAGTTTAACGCAATCGAGATTCAATCGGTTAGTCATTCGGTTTACAATTTTCTAAAAAGGAGAAAAAATGTATCCAGCCAGCACGTTAGACGAAGCATTTGAGCGCATCTCACAAAGACGCTCGGTCAAGGCTGCCGATATCTGTGAGCCGGGCCCAAGCGATGATCAGATTGAACAAATTCTACAAGCGGCAGCTCGAGTACCCGATCACGGGAAACTCGGTCCTTGGCGATTCATTTTATTTGAAGGCCAATCCAGACAGACTTTTGGTGACTTTCTAAGCACGCGATTTAAGGAGGTAAACCCGACAGCTCCGGAAGCCCTATTAAAGCTTGAAAGCCAGCGCTTCATGCGCGCGCCGCTTATCATTTGCGTCGTTGCTAAAATTAAAAAAGGCATAAAAATTCCAGAGTGGGAGCAAGAACTCTCCGTGGGCGCTTCCTGCCAGAACATTCTCAATGCAACCAATCTACTGGGTTTTGCTGGGCAGTGGCTAACCGAGTGGTACTCGTATGACGAACGAGTCAACTCCGAGCTAGGCCTGGATGAAGATGAGAGAGTNGCTGCCTTCATTTACATNGGTTCGGCNAACGAAAAGCCAACCGAAAGAGACCGACCAAGTCTAGACACCAGAATCACAAGATGGAATGCTTGATCAAAAAACAAATGAAAGGGGAAATTACATGAATAATGTCGTTATTGTCGATGCCGCAAGATCGCCGGTTGGCAAAAAAAACGGGAGCCTTGGCGGAGCACATCCAACCGACGTCCTCGGCCAGGTCATGATGAAGATGCTGGAGAGAAACGGAATACAGTCAGGGCAAGTTGATCAGGTAGTGGGAGGTTGCATAAACAAGGTGGCTGCGCAAGGAATGAACGTCATAAGAACCGCTTGGTTAGCACACGGCGGCGCAATTGAAACCCCATGCATTACCATTGATTCTCAATGTGGCTCGTCGCAGCAATCATCGACCTTAGCTCACAGTATCCTGGCGTCCGGCCATGCTGAAGTTGTAATGGCCTGCGGCGTCGAAAATATGACTCGGTTGCCTATCGGCAGCGACTCCGTGGGCAAAGACCCTAAGATGGGTAAGCCAGTATCGAAAAGCTATTTCGAGCAACACGAATTCACAAGTCAGTTCGAGGGCGCGGAACGGGTAGCAGAAAAATATCAGATAACTCGTCAGGATACTGACGGCTTCGGTTTAGAGTCTCAAGCCAGAGCAAAAACAGCAATCGAAGAGGGTTACTTCGATACTCAAATTATTCCGGTGGAGGCTCCGGTAATGGACGAGAATTTCGAAAAAACCGGGGAGACCATAGTCGTCTCGAAGGATGAAATACCAAGAGATACTAGTTTGGAAGCGCTGGCAGAACTAAAACCCGTGGCTCGAGAAGATGGAATCCATACTGCGGGCACATCTTCACAAATAGCCGACGGAGCAGCTGCTGTGCTTATGATGACGGAGAAAAAAGCAAGTGAACTTGGTCTTGAGCCGTTGGCCGTTATTAAAGCCTCCGCGCTGGTCGGTTGCGATCCCGTTCTTATGCTCGAAGGGCCCATTCCTGCGACAGAGAAGGTACTTAAAGACAGCAGCCTCTCGATTGAGGATGTCGATGTTTTCGAGATTAACGAAGCATTCGCTTCGGTTGTTTTGTCCTGGGCCAAGACCGTTGGAGCAGACTTAAGCAAGGTCAACCCTAACGGCGGGGCNATCTCGCTAGGCCATCCACTTGGTGCAACAGGCTGCTTTTTAATCACAAAGGCAGTGCATGAGCTTGTGAGAACAAACGGCAGGTACGGATTAATATCTATGTGCTGCGGCGGAGGCTTGGGAACCGGTACCTTAATCGAGCGCACCGCTTAACGGGGAATCTAACTTAGGCGATGTCCATTGTAACGGGCATCGTCTGAATTGCCCGAAATAATGGCGAACTGGCCCTGACCACCTCNCCAGTCACTTTAATTCGTGGACACCGATTAACCACCTCCTCCCAAAGAACTCNTAACTGCATCTCTGCCAAGCGATTGCCTAGACANCGATGCAACCCGAACCCAAAAGATAGATGTTCTCTAGGCCTTCGACGGTCAATAATGAATTGATCCGGGTCCGCTATCGCCTCCGGGTCTCTNTTNCCCGACAAATACCACATAATCACCATGTCACCCTTTTTAATTGTCTGACCTCGCAAGCCATAATCCCGNGTGGCNGTCCTTCGCATATGAGCCAAAGGCGTTTGCCAGCGAATGATCTCGGGGACCATCGAAGCTATTAATTCAGGGTTTCTAATCAACTTATCATACTCAGAGGGGAACTGATTTAACGCAAGTAAACCGCCGCTTATCGAATTACGAGTGGTATCGTTACCACCCACCAGCAGCAATACCACATTTCCTAGCACCTCCTTGATCGGCATGTTCGATCCTTCTGGACTGNTTGCTANCAACGNCAANAGNTCCATATCCNAACTGGCCCCATTTTTTTTNGTTTCCCAAATCGGTTCTATGTATTCACCTAACTCGGCGAGAGTNTCGTAGAATCCCCCCGACGCCGAGACATAGTCTGGGTCGTCCGCATTACTAATTGCGTTAGACCAACCTATCAGCAATTCCCGATCTTCCTGAGGCACTCCTAAAATCGTNGCAAGCATCCTNCCAGTCAATTCAACGGCCACTCTCTCGACCCAATCAAATTCTTCATATCTAGGCAAAGAATCAAGTATNTCAATGACTCGTCCTCTGATTAGGGTTTCGAGATCCGCTAACCTAACCGGCGATAAGCCAGGCGCCACGGCCTTTCTTTGCTGATCGTGCTTAGGTGGGTCCATCGAAATGAAATTCGGTATTTCACTGCCTGAATTTGGTGTTCCCGTGATACTAACCCCACCAAACTCGTATGAAGATGAAAATGCTTGATGATCCTTGTCCACCTGCATGATGTCCGAATATTTCGTGATGGACCAGTAAGGGCCATATTGGCTCTTTTTGCAGTAATGAACTGGTGCTTCCTCTCGCAAGCGCTTGAGATACGATTCAGCGAGATTAAGCCGGTGGATTTCTGGATTCGCGACATCAAAGTCCTCCAGCTCAAGGTCATAAGGGTTCAGGTTAGAGTCAACCGCAACCCTCAACCGCCGTGTAGAATTCCAGTTTTTGGCGCCGGCGGCTTTCTGACGAAGGTGATTAGAATTTTGGGTCATTTTTCGGGACTCTCAAAAGGTTATCAAGAGACACAGGAACCGAGACGTTATCAATATCTAAAGTTGGGATGTAGGCGTCATTTGCCTTGGCAAATCGAACGAGCTCCTCTCGCTGTTTGCTAGGCACCTCAAAGGTAAACTGGTGAGCACCCCCTAAACGTATCGACAACTGCAACGCAAAAAGGCCAGTCACCACATAGGAAAGGTCTCCTTTGACATTTTTGTTACCTGACGAAATTTCTCGTTTGCTGATCGTCGCATCGCGTAACTCTTTTACTTTCTTTTCGGACAAACTGGAAAATTGCTTNCCCAGNTCCTCATCCTCGAACCAAACCGTTTCNTCTTCATATCTGCCATGTGGCTGAAAAGAGGAGTCAGCAAAAAGCGCCTTGGCTTTAGATACACATTGATCAATGTAAACTTGCCCAAACACAACTTCATGAACGTCCGTTGATTCAAATTCCTCATCGATAAGTCTGGAGTTTTCGGTTTTGGTGATAGGCATAACCGTGATATCCGCAAAACGCATGTTATTTTTCGCTTCCTCAATTACCAGAGAACATTCGAGAGGATCAATTTCCTTCCAGAATATCTCCTTATCCCATCTTATCGCTGCATAGGTATAGGAGATACGAATAATGCCGTAACCTGTTTTCTCGCCAAACACAAAAGATGTTTTAGATTGAACATATTGAACCAGCTCCCTGCTCGTATTCTTCCAAGCGAGAGCTCTTTGTTCATGTGGCTTCCCTAGGATATAGTGAGTGAAAACTTGATCCTTCATTACGGGATCACCTTTATAGCTCATCGCATGACTAAACATTTCTTCAAAGAATTCTTCGAACTGATTAGGCATCCTATTCTTCCCTAAGAACTTCTTCCTTTNGTCGCAGCATCTCTCTCAAGCAATTCATCCACCAATTTGGCAATCATTCGGAACTGGGAATCCGTTAATTCCTCAATCTGCTTCATAATCTTTTGACGAGAAGCCTTATATTTTAATTCTCCGAACATAAGCCACCCCGGCGTTACTTTAAAAAACCTCGCCAGCGATAGTACGTTATCTCGAGTCGGCAAGGCGCACTCTGAGCGACACTTGTCTGGATTTCTCTCCCATTTACTAATCGTGTTATGGCTAACGCCTAGCTCTTTCGCTAGCTGTCTCATCGATATTTTTTCTGCTTCCCTCAAAGCTTTTATTCGATCATGTATCTGCATATTTCTCTTCCCAAATCATTCCCTTTACAACAGGACACCAACACCACTTTTATACCCGCAATACGCAGACAATAAAACCTTAAATCTGACCTAAAGAACAAGGCAAATATCAAAACTCCCGTTTGTATTTACCTGATGGGCTGTAGGTAATCGACTGATCAAAATAACCCTTGGTCACCAGGTTAATTTCGACAACCGAGCTGCCTCGATTCTCCCAAAACCACCCGTGTATCCCCGCGAAAGGCGCAACGTAAGTGCCGCTTTCNGAAGCGCTNCTGCCAACATCAAAAGTCACGGCGTCTTCTGGATCAGTACCTTCTTCTTCACTATGAAAATCAAAAACCACTTCACCATCAGCCTCCCAGGAAAATATCAGGCTCTGACCNTCTCCTAACACGTACTTGTACTCTATNGATTCAAAGGGCTCCAGGGTAAAAANAATTTCATCGCTTACAGGTTTCTCATCTTCAACCGAAAGGACCCCAACGTTATACGCAGATATCCCGTCTATCCCCATCAGCTCTCCAAGGCCAGATGGATCTTTATCAAATTCAGCGGGCAAAACAAAAACTAGAAAAATAATGAATGCCACGACGAAAGAAAGGGCCACAGATAGCCACAGATGTTTAGTAGGCCTTGACTCTCGATCCATGGACTTAGTCACTAGAGTCCATCATGTAGCGGTTGTGACATGCTCGACAGACATTATATATCTGTCCGCCAGCTTCAAATAGCGCGTCAGCATCCTTGTTCATTGCGGCTTGCCTTGCGTTGACTGCTGCATCGATGAGACCAACTGAATAGTCCTGCCAGTCCACAGCATCTACAGCGAGTCCTGGCATCATTAGCAAATTTCCAGCTTCTGCCACCACAGTGGCGTTGTTGCGAACGTTATCCCAGCCTTCCTGGGTTGTGGGCTGAAGATCCACTTCCCCGCTCTCGGTGATCACAAACCCCGCACTATCCCATATGACATCGGCGGCCGGTTCCAGGTACCAGGTCATCATTTCATGCATGCTCAACGTGTTTTTAAAGGGCACCTGTGTATTTTGCTGTGTGTCGCCACACCCTGCAAAAAAAGTAATCAACAGACACATCATTCGATTATCAAAAAACTTCAACGTGCTATCCCCTTCACAAACCTCAAGCGCTGATTATGGTTTATCCCGTCCACTTCAACCATCTCTTTAGCATCTTATCTATCCTTGGGGTTAATCGGGTCTTGTTATAAGCGTCAGACAATTTGCGCAAGAACTCTGAACGAGTCGGATAACTGAAGACAGCATTCCCTGCCTTGGAGAGGCCCATATTATTGTTCATCAGCAAGGAGACTAGCGAGATTTGCTCTCCGGCGTCTTTACCCACTATGGTTGCCGATAAAATCGAATCATTCCCCTTCTTAGTTAAAACTCGTGCAAACCCATCCACCTGATTGGCCACCCGTGCTCTATCTAGTTCACTGAAGCCTACCTCGAACTCATCAAACTCAATTCCGTTCAGATTTAGCTCTCTATCTGAAGGTCCTATAGAGGCAACTTCTGGAGAAGTATAGGTACAGTGGGGTATTTCAAACTTCCTAATACTGGCACTCGGTAAAAAAAGCGAGTTCTGGACTAAGACCCGAGCCTGCATATCAGCCTGGTGGGTAAAATGGCTTCCTTGAACACAGTCACCTGCCGCATAGATTCTTTTGTTCGATGTCCTCAATCGGTGATCAACCAGAATCGCTCCACTAGAATCGGTTATTACTCCCGCCCGATCAAGACCTAGCTCATCTGTATTGGGTCTTCGACCTAGTGCTAATAAAACCTCTTGGACCGCAACTTCAGCTTTACCGGTTGATATCCGCTTGCCTCCTTCAAGCGTCGATATCTTTTTGATTTCGGAGCCCAGGTGCAAAGTAACTCCCAGATCCTTTAACGCATTTTCTACTAGCTCGCTTGCTCTTGGGTACTCCTGGGGCAGGACACGGCCAGCTAAGTCAAACAAGTGAACCTCACTCCCTAAACGAGAAAACACAGTAGCCAATTCACATCCAATTGGTCCCGCTCCCAATATAGCTAAGGACTTAGGCTGAACACGAAGATCAAAAATCGTCTCGTTGGTCAACACATTACACGACTCTAACCCTTCGATTGAGGGAATACTTGGCCCTGACCCAACACAGAGCGCTACGCGTCGGGCTCTGAGAACCTGTTCTTCTACCGTTAACTCTCCGTGCTCATTGAAATTGGCTGTACCCAAAAACACATCAACTCCGGCTTGCTTGTACCGCTCGACCGAATCATGTTCAGAAATCGTCGATCTAATCTCTCTTAGCCACTCAAACGCCTCATCAAATGAGCAGGTCTCGGACTTGGTCGACTCCAACAGCGCTTTGGAAGGCACGCAGCCCACATTGAGACAATCACCACCCATGAAACGAGACTCAATTAAAGCGACCCTCGCGCCCAAACCTGCCGCCGAAATCGAAGCGATTAGCCCAGCGGGACCCGCACCAACAACAACCAGGTGATAGTGCGATTTCGCGATAGGATTTTGATACCCCGAAGGAAAAACCAACTGCTTTGCCAACTCATCAAATTGTTGTCCGGGATAGACCGTCAAGTTGGCTCTCCTAGCTCTTTTTTAAGTATTGAAGAGGCTAACCGAGTCAAAACAACCACCAATCCTAAAGTCGCAATCAAGCCTATTGCCATCAGACCGTATTGCCAATTGCTACCGGTGCTTTCTCCCGCGAACAAATCGGTCAAGGTCAATGCAACCGACCCAAAATAAACATATAACACGGTAGCAGGCGCCATCCCCAACCAGGAAGCCAGGACGTAATCTCGAAATCGAATCATAGTCAGTCCTAAAGTGTAATTAAGCAAATTAAAGGGGAAAACAGGAGACAGTCTAGTCATTAAAACAATATAAAACCCTCTGTTGGAAATCGCACGATCGAACTGTTTCCAGCCCTCAAGATTACGCGTTCGAGACTCCACCCAATCTCTCGCAAAATATCTACCAATAAGAAATGCGAAACCCGCGCCAACAACGCTGGATAGTGACACTAGGATGACGCCCTCAAAAATCCCAAACAAAAATCCACCCAATAGAGTCAATAGACTGCCAGGAACCAGTAAAACCACAGCGGTCACGTAAACCACGCAATAAAGCATTCGCGCAATGCCTCGATTCTCTCCTACAAACAACGATAATTCTCTAAAAAGCTCTTCATAGGGAAGCCAAAAGCCCAGGGCGACAAATAAACCAATCAATCCGACAAAAATCAGAGGTTTTTTCATCTCTGGATCCTCAACTAATCGGATCTGGGATGGATTTGAATTTTTTCCAGGCTGGCCTTCAGTTGGGCCGAAATCGCCTTGGCTTTTCTTTTCACCAAATCCATCCTAACGCCAATCGATTCACCGGATACGCAGCACTGCTGCGAATCCACGTCGAAGAGTAGGTGTGCAAAACGTATGGTCTTGCTCCCGGCCTCTCTAAAACCACTGACAAGCTCGTAGCGATCGCCGGATTTAAGAGGTCGCGAATAGTCCATCCTATACTCCAATACGGCTCCCCCTTCTGTCTCTGTGGTCGCTTCCGGATACAAAACACCCCACAGGTTNGGCATCGAGTCAGAAAACCGGCCCATGTAATTATGTATTTGAAGATGTCCATTACTCATACATTCATCCTGATGGACAACGCCCTTACCTATGGTGCGAAACCCAATCTTCTTGGCTTCGGTCATAGAGATTCCAGCAAACCGCATTTCAGGGTCTTGCAAGCCTCTGGGTGCCGCGTACTCAGGAAGCTCAAGGTCAGTTTTTAGATCCAAATCTGCCAGCTTGTTCAAGGACGTGCAAAGCACTTCTCCAGTTGACGAATTTCTGATTTCAGTCATCACGCTGTCTTGAGAAGTCACTCCTGAATAGCCCTCCAGGGGATCGGCAACTCGAGCCTCTCTCAGATACTTAATGTGTTGAGATGACAATCTTTCGATTACCTCGTCAAAGGTAAGCTCTTTTGCTGAATCCAAACTCTTAACCGCCCCATACAATGCTTCGGCTATCTTTCTCGAATAAAACCGAACATTCATATGGTCGTTTTCATCGCACTCCCAACGGTTAACGCTGCCTTTATAAACTAACTCCATATTAAGGAAACACTCCAGCTATCAAGATAATAAAGACCGCGGGAGCGACCAGCCACTTCGTCGAGCTTCTCCACAAATGAAAAGCGTTTGAACTTTTCATATTCAATTCGGCTTGACTAAACTTCGAATTCATCACCCATCCTGCAAACACGCAAATCATTAGGCCTCCCAAGGGCAAAAGCACGGAATTCGGAACAAAGTCTAACCATCCGGCTAGAGATTGACCAAACAACTCCAGACCGTTCCAAGGGCCCATACTAAGAGCACTCAATAAACTAAAACAAAGGCAAATTGCAGTAACCAACAAAGTGGCAGATAGCCGGCTCAAATCAAAACGGTTTATCAGAAAAGCTACCAGCGGCTCAATAAAACCCACCATAGAGCTTATGGCAGCAAAACCAAGCAACATAAAAAACAACACGGCTATCCAATATCCGGCAGGCATTTGAGCGAAGCCAAGAGGCAAGGTATCGAAAATCAAACCAGTACCGCTGTCGGGCATCAATCCGTTTTCAAATACCAAAGGGAAAATCACCAGGCCCGCGAGCAACGCGATCAGTGTATCTGCGGAAACAATAATTAGAGCACTTTTGGCAATCGAAACATTAGACGGCAAATACGAACCAAAAATCATCATCCCTCCCATGGCCACGCCGATTGAGAAAAACGCTTGGGACACGGCCGCTAAAAAAACACTCCCGTTTATCACTGAAAAGTCGGGTATAAACATGAACTCAAGGGCCTCCTGCATACCGCCGTTTAGCAAATTAAAAAAAACAAGGAAAACTAACAAGACGACCATCGCAGGAATCAAAGCAACCACCGCGCGCTCAATTCCTTTCTGAACACCGAAAACCAAAATCGACCCTGTGATAGCCAACGCCGCGAAAGACCAAAACACCATGGTTCTCACATCAGACTGAAGATCTTCAAAAGAACCGAGTTGATCGAGTAGGTTAGTTCCCGAAAAACTGGCCATTAAAGACTGATAAAAGTAATACAGTACCCAGCCGGCGACGACGCTATAAACAAAAACAATCAGGAATGACGTGAGCAGATTTAAGTAACCCACAGCTGACCATCTTGGGGAACACGAAGACTCCACTGCTACGTTCTTGATTGCTTGCTCGGGAGACGCTGCTCCCCTGCGCCCCAACATTATCTCGGCCATTAGAATGGGCACACCGATAAAAAAAACACAGCAAAGGTAGATCACGATAAAAATCGAACCTCCGTTTTCTCCAACTACGTAAGGAAAACGCCATATGTTACCCAAGCCGACAGCAAATCCTATGGACGCCATAAGAAAACCAAACCTAGAAGACCAAACCGACGGATTAACCGACATAATCCTGCCTGCTAAAGAATTCCAGGGCTACTTTGTCGACGAAGGATTGTGCCGCATGTTTGTGACCTTGCGCCATAAAGCAGCGCGTCATATACAAAACTTCGTCCATTTTTTTCATTATCGGTCTAGTCATGCGTTNCACGTCCCAGGCCAATACATAGTTAGCGTAGCTACACCACCACTTAATTCTTTAATCAAATAATCCGACATCGATCAATCTCCTATCTTTGATTTTCACGTTTGCTACTAACTAAATAAAAACACCACCCCGCAACCACTAGTCCAATCGCAAGCAAGCCCTCCAACGGCCTCTCAACAATGACATACGCCAAAGTCCAGAGCATCAAAGCTACAAATATCAACATAGGCCAAGGATACCAAGGCATCCTAAAGGGTCGCTCTAGATCGGGCTTAGTCTTACGGAGGTACCACACTCCTATTACCGTCGCCAAGGTATTTAAACCAAGCGCAAAACCAGAGAACATGAGAATCGCCTCAAATGATGCTGTTGCGATCAGGACAATCGTTAATCCGAGTTGAAAAAGGATTGCTCTTTGCGGGATACCCAATTTATTTTCTCTAGCGAGAAACGACAGCAAGGGAAAATCTTGTCCGATCACTTGCAAGGTCCTCGGACCAGATAAAATCATCGCGCTCGCAGTCGAAATNAACAAAACAGATAACATGACAGAAAACCATNGACCACCCTGCTCGCCAAAAGCATANGATGCAACAACATGACCAACCTCTAACTTTCCTTGCATTGCGCTCATCGGGGCAACCGTCAAAAAAACGAAATGTAGAAGTATGTAAAGCAGCCCCACAACTAGTGTCCCTGTNATCAAAACGCGNGGCATCTCCTTCTGAACGCCTTCNANCTCCCCTGCCAAATAAGTCGCNGCATTCCAACCAGTATAGGCGTAACTCACGTAAATNAGAGCAATAGCAAAGGAACCCTCCGAAATAAGCGAGAGATCGTTAAAATTCGGAGTCCATCGTAAGCTTTGATATTGATCTGAAAAGAGCAAGGCACACACTATGAACACGGATATAAGTGCCACCTTCACTCCGGTGAAAATAACCTGAAAGGTACTACTGCTCGAACGATTAAANAGATGAAATAAGGAAATGAGAATCACCAAGANTGTGGCGAACATNGTAATCGGTATGTCGGGATTGACCGTGTTCANATAAGTCGCAGAGGTGATCGCAACCAGTGCGGTAGGNGCGGCAAACCCAATNGTTGCAGATATCCAACCCGAAACAAAACCCAATCCAGGGTGNTAAATCGAACCGATAAAATTGTATTCGCCACCCGAACGCGGCAAGGCAGCGCTCAACTCAGAATAGCACAATGCCCCGCACAAGGCGCTGACACCACCCACGAACCAAAGTAGTAATATAACGGGCGCGCTATGAATATCGAGTAGCTGAAAACCCAGACTCGTAAACACGCCAGTTCCTATCATGTTAGCGATTACAACGCTGACCGCTGTACGACGATCGTAACGCTTATTTATCTTGCCCATGGCGGACTTCTCCAGCTAACCT
>PBUF01000095.1 GCA_002727775.1 Gammaproteobacteria bacterium | reverse complement strand
GAGGAAACTAAAAAGGAGATGAAGAAAATTCTTGAAGAAATTCAAACGGGGAGGTTCGCGAAAGAATTTGTTCAGGAAAATCAGGCTGGCGCACCCAGTATAAAAGCGATGCGTCGAATTACTGGGGAGCATCAATTAGAAGATGTAGGAGCTCGTCTGAGGGATATGATGCCTTGGATCAAAGAAAACAGGCTGGTAGACAAAGAGGTCAACTAATTAAGTGCGTTCTAGTCTGTTTTTTTTTGTCTTTCATGTTAATAATTACGAACTTGAACCGAGGATGTGACTCTGCATGGAGGGTAATGAAAACAGCGAGAGAGGTACGCCTGTTTCCGATTTAGATAACAGAAAAGATCCACCTCTCCGCGACGCTTCCGGAAAAAGCCGGTTCAGGGATAACTTTAAGAATCGGTTTTCTAATTTGCCTAACCGAAATCGTGGTATCTACCTGTTGCCTAACATAGTGACTACGGGAGCTCTTTTTGCAGGATTTTTTGCAATTGTTGCCGGTATGAATGGCCATTATGTGCAAGCATCTTGGTCGATTTTTGTGGCTGCGGCATTGGATACAGCCGATGGGAGAGTTGCTAGATTAACCAATACGGAGAGTGATTTTGGAAAGGAGTACGATAGCCTTTCTGACGTGGTGGCTTTTGGTGTTGCTCCTGCTCTGGTCACGTTTTCTTGGGGCTTATCGACTTTGGGGCAAATAGGTTGGGTGGTTACTTTCGTCTATATCGCCTGCGCGGCGCTTCGTCTAGCTCGTTTCAACACTAAAGAAGAGAGTAATAATTTTATTGGACTAGCGAGTCCCGCGGCAGCTTGTCTTATGGGTTGTTGTATTTGGGTTTGGTCTGAATTTATTGGTGGTCCAGTGACAGTAGGCGCAGCATCGGTCATGGCAGGGGCTCTTCTACTTTCGGGATTGCTGATGGTTTCTAATTTTTTATATTACTCACCGAAGCAAACTGCAATTAGAGATAGGGTTCCGTTTATTAGTCTTGTTTTGGTGATTTTCACTTTTTCCATAATATTGTTAGAGCCTTCCTTAGTGCTTCTGTTTATCGGCGTGACATATGCTCTATCAGGACCGTTCAGTTATCTTTGGAAAAAAACTAAGGTAAGTGAAAATTGAGACGATCGAGCCTTATTAATTTTCTGGGTGGGCTATGAAACAGAGCGGTTACATAAAAGAAGATGTGAGAAGCAGCGAGATCACGCCAGAGCATGTTTTCCTTAATCGAAGAGACTTTTTGGGTAAATCTGTTGCACTCGTCTCGGGCTCTTTGGCGACGCTCCCATTGTCTGGATTGGCAGGTCTTCAAGAAGATGACGAAATTACGCCAGAGAAAATTGTGACTTCGTACAACAATTTCTATGAGTTCGGTACGGACAAAAGTGATCCCGTTAACTATGCGCATGAAATGGTGACTGACCCCTGGACAGTTACTGTAAGCGGTAAAGCCAATAAGACGGGTAAGTTTTCTTTCGAAGACGTGATTAAGGGAATTGATCAAGAAGAGCGTGTCTATCGTTTTAGGTGTGTTGAAGCTTGGTCCATGGTCGTGCCTTGGGTAGGCATTTCTTTAAAAAGAGTGTTAGAGCAGTTTGAACCTCATGGGGATGCCAAGTATGTTGAGTTCAAGACACTCTATAGACCCTCTCAAATGAGAGGACAGCGCAGTTATTTTTCCAATATTGATTGGCCCTATGTGGAAGGTCTTCGTATGGATGAAGCATACCATCCGTTGTCTATCATGGCTGTTGGTTTATATGGTAAAGAGCTGCCAAACCAAAATGGTGCTCCGTGGAGACTGATGATTCCATGGAAATATGGTTTCAAGAGTGTTAAGTCGATAGTTAGTATCAGGTTTTCCGATAAGCAGCCCCGAAATACCTGGAATTTATTAGCTCCGCATGAGTATGGGTTTTACGCAAATGTTAATCCTGATGTGGCTCATCCAAGATGGAGTCAGGCTTCAGAGCGAAGGTTGCCTAGCTCTTTGTTCGATCCCAATCGAAGGCCAACCTTGCCTTTCAATGGATATGCAGATGAAGTNGCTTCGCTCTATTCTGGNATGAACTTAGCAAAGTACTATTAGATTAGATTTGCTNTCCCTNGCCGCGAGAGCGCTTCCAGCACTATTATTTNTGCCNTTGGTATGGCTCTTTTTTCTATCTTATTTAGAGTATCTGGAGACAGGAGCTGGTTTNGGCGTTAATCCGGACGAGGCCTTTGTCAAATATTTGGGTGAATGGTCTATTCGGATTTTGTTAGTTGCTTACTCTATTAGCCCTGTTTCGAGGGTTTTTGGGTGGCGTGCACTTGCAAAAATGCGCAGATTTGTNGGTCTAACTGCGTTTATGTATGTTCTATTGCACCTTACTTCCTATGTTCTTTTGTACATTGAACTTGATTGGGGAGTGCTGTTAGAAGACGTGATNGAACGGAAATACGTGGTTGTAGGGTTCTTAGCGTTCTTTTGTCTTTTATTNATGACGATTACGTCAACCAATGGTTGGAAGAAAAGGCTAGGCAGCAACTGGCGTGCATTACATAGACTAATACACATAGTCGTTCTTTTCTCTTTGCTCCACTACATATGGCTTACTAAGGATGGTTTTGGTGTCATTTTTNTTTATGTCGTATGTTTTGGAGTGTTATCGATCGAGAGGGTTGTTCGAATTATTCGGAAGACTGGCTAAGTCTTCTTGTTTTAACCGCGTGACTAAGCTGGTCTAAAATATCTAGGCTAGAATCCCAGCCAAGGCAGGCATCGGTAACACTTTGACCGTAGACCAGTTTATCTGACAGATTTTGTCTTCCNTCCACTAGATTGCTCTCAATCATTACGCCAACAAGATCGTTGTCTATAGAGCTTAATTGCTGGCAAACAGAACTTGCGGCGANAGCTTGNTTTTTGAAGTCTTTATCGCTGTTGGCGTGACTGAGATCGACCATAATCCCNGTGTCTATGCCGCTGGCATCTAAAAGTTCTCTGGAACGATTGATATGTTGAGAAGAGAAATTTTCTCCTAAATTTCCTCCTCGATGGATAACATGACAATCTCTGTTTCCTGTTGTCGATACGATTGCCGATTTTCCATCCTTTGTTACGGACAAAAACATATGAGGATTCATGGCGGATTTGATCGCATCGATTGCGATTTGTATTGATCCATCGGTGCCATTTTTAAATCCGATTGGCGCGGAAAGGCCTGAAGCGAGTTGCCTATGTATTTGGCTTTCTGTCGTTCTAGCTCCTATTGCGCCCCAGCTAATTAGGTCGCCTATATACTGGGGAGTTATGGGGTCTAAAAACTCCGTTGCCGCGGGCAATCCTAGCTTTGAAACATCCACTAGCAATTGCCTGGCAAGCCTTAATCCTTTGTCTATATTGTTTGATCCATCGAGATCGGGGTCATTGATATAGCCCTTCCAGCCTATTGTAGTTCTAGGTTTTTCGAAATAAACACGCATGACGATCTCTAATTCACCCTCATACTGGTTAGACACTTGTTGTAGTTTGTCTGCGTAATCCATTGCAGCTTCNGGGTCATGAATGGAGCAAGGTCCGATGATGATTAACAAACGATCGTCTTTTTTATGAAGTATTTTTGATATTCTTTCCCTTGAATCAAAGACNCTTTNTATTATGTTGNGGTCTAGCGGCGCCTCATGCATCAGCTGATGTGGAGTGATGACTTCGGTAACTTGATTTATTCGAACGTCGTCTATTTGTTCTTCCATGATGTCTGATCGAGTCTTTTTTCGTAAGTTTAAGTGAAACACAATGTGACTGGTGTGCCTAATGAAGGATCAAATGACAAAAGATGGTCTATTGAGAGAAATGGGAATCGAGTCTTGGTATTTAAGACCTGAAGAAAAACTCCAGAATNNNGATGAAATCAAGCAGAGCGNTNCANATTTNNTCAAATCNGNNCCAAANGAAANTCGCATTGAAAAGAAATCTCTGTTTGAGAAACGAGCGCCCAGCGTTNNNNAGACCNATCANGAAGCTTTTAAGTTTAGNTTNCTGAATTCAAATGATTTGGTTTTAGTATTTAGTGACGAGCTCACAAATGTTTATCAGCGAGTATTGAAAGACCTCATTAAGTCCTTTGAATTGCTTAGTGATTCGTTCACACAATCGAAAAGTAGGACCGAAATAAGGACTAATGTTTTTGAATGGCCTTTGGTTGAGGGTGATGGTGACCCTGCTAAAGCGTTGTCTGTTTTTTTTGACAAATACTCAGAAGAAGGGAAGAAATTGGTGATCTGCGAAAGCGCTTTCAGGCTAATCCAATCTCATATAGCAAAGGATGTGATTTATCAGATTGTGCCTGATGTTATTCAAATAGTGTCTAGCCATGAGNCAAAAAAAGTAGTTTGGGAAGTGCTTAAATCAATCTCAAAATGAATATTCGCAAGATGAAGGATACAGATATTGCCGCTGTCTCTAGGATTGAAAAACTAACTCATATTCAGCCTTGGAGCGAAAACGTATTAACAGACTGTTATCACTCCGATTATCTATGTCTTGTTGCAGAAGAGAACGATTACCAGAAAGAACTGAAGGGTTACATTATTTTGTCTCAAGTGTTGGACGAGGCTCATCTGCTTAATTTATGCGTCTCATTAAAGTACCAAGGATTTGGTCTTGGCCGAGAGTTAACAGCTCGAGGCATAAAAGAAGTTGTTAAAAGAGGGGCGCGCAAAATGTTTCTGGAAGTAAGACGATCTAATATGAGAGCTATTCGTTTATACGAGTCGTTTGGATTTAGTGAGATAGGTATCCGTACTAATTATTATCAAGGATCTTCTTTAAGCGAAGATGCTGTTGTCATGGCTTTGGTGCTGCCTGTTAACTAATTCCAGATAGACTGCGGAGTATTAATTCCTTTGCTTTGGTCTTCCTAACTATCCACTATATAATTCCGCCTTCTTTCTTCGGGTAAGCATTTTGGGTAACTTCAAATCTGACAGGCGTACCTTTGCGATTATTTCGCACCCTGATGCCGGAAAGACGACAATGACTGAAAAGTTGCTTCTTTTTGGAGGGGCAATACAAATGGCTGGAACCATAAAGTCGCGAAAGTCCGATCGTCATGCTAAATCTGATTGGATGGCTATGGAACAAGAAAGAGGAATCTCTGTTACGACTTCGGTAATGCAATTTCCTTACAGAGATAAATTCATCAATCTCCTGGATACTCCTGGACATGAAGATTTCTCTGAGGATACCTATCGAACTTTGACGGCCGTGGATTGTGCTGTAATGGTCATCGATGGTGCTCGAGGAGTTGAGCCTCGAACAATTAAGTTAATGGAGGTCTGTCGTTTAAGGGATACACCGATTATCACCTTTATTAACAAACTAGATAGAGAAGTAAGAGATCCAATCGAAGTCATGGATGAAATTGAAGAGATCCTTCAAATAGAATGCGCGCCTATGAATTGGCCGATCGGGATGGGTAGACAGTTTAAAGGCTTGTACGACTTTTCGTCTGATGCTTTGATTTGTTATGAACCTGGGCAGGGTAGCAAGGTTTTTAACTACCCAGTTATTTCTGGACTCGAAGGAGAGGAGGCCAGAACATTTTTAGGCGATGATTACGCGGACCTTGTAGAAGAAATCAATTTAGTGTCTGGCGCCACTCACGACTTCAGTACTAGTGATTTTGAAAAAGGTGGCATGACGCCGGTCTATTTCGGTACGGCTTTGGCGAATTTTGGAGTCGAACAGATGTTGTCAGCTTTCGATCAGATTGCGCCTATGCCTCAGTCTAGAGAAGCAGATCAGCGGATTGTCCAACCCGAGGAAGACAAGTTCAGCGGTTTTGTCTTTAAGATTCAGGCTAATATGGATCCGAAGCATCGTGATCGAATAGCCTTCATGCGCGTGTGTTCCGGAGAATATAGACAAGGGATGAAAATGCGTCATGTTCGCCTTAAGAAAGACGTAAAAATTAATGATGCACTAACTTTCATGGCGGGAGAGAGGGTGCATACAGACGTTGCGAAGCCTGGGGATATTATCGGTTTGCATAACCACGGTACGATTCAGATTGGAGATACATTCACAGATGGTGAATTGTTAAGGTTTTCAGGTATTCCTAATTTTTCACCCGAATTGTTTAGAACGGTGAGAGCTAGCGATCCACTAAAATCAAAGCAACTAGAAAAAGGGGTAACTCAATTAGCAGAAGAAGGCGCTACTCAGGTGTTTAAGCCACTTCATAAAAACGAGATAGTAGTAGGAGCTGTTGGGGTTTTACAGTTTGACTTGGTCGCTTTTAGGCTCGCAGATGAATATAGAGCAGAATGTATATGGGAGGATTCTCGTGTTCAGGCTTCACGTTGGGTGATATGCGAGGATGCTAAAATTTTAGAGGAATTCAAAATTGCGAACTCTGAATATTTGGCAGTCGATGGCGGCGGTTATCTGACTTATTTGGCGCCTACTAAAGTTAACTTACAGTTGGCTGAAGAGCGCTGGCCGGATGTGAATTTCTTGGAAACGCGTGAACACTAAATACTGGTTTTTGTTGGAAGAAGAGTAATATTNTCGTCATGGATGCTATTGATATCGCTGGAAAAACTGAGATGGAATTGGCGCTGNTTGTCAGTCGTTTCATTGAACCGACCTCCGATCATGAGTTTTTTCTAACACGATATTCGGAATTTGCTGCGATGGTTCGCCAGAAACTCGATGAGACTTGTTCTTTAGACCTCTTCTTGGAAGAGTATGGCAAGACTGGTTTTATCCAGGAGCAATCGCTAGAAATGGAAATTTGGCATAGCGATGTTGTACGTGTNTTTGAAGACAAACGGGGAATACCTATAAGTCTTGGCGTGCTATTGATCGAAACAGCAAATCGNTGTGGGTTTACTGCAAAAGGAGTGAACTATCCCGGACATTTTCTTGTAAGCATAAACGAGCAGTTGATCGACCCGGTGAGCGTTAGAAAACTAGATCCTCGGCAAATGGGAGAAAATTCTCAGGATAAAACTGGATTATTAGCTCCGGTTGCGCCGGTAGTCACCTTTTTGAGGATGTTGAACAATCTTAAAGCGCTGCAAGCTCGTGATCAGAATTGGACAGAGTGTATAGAGTTAGTGGACCTGCAGTTGAGTGTTTCTCAGGGAAATGATCGATTGAAAGCTTCCTTGATGTTTGAGAAAGGGGAATTGTGGACAAAAATGGAGGCTTTCCTTATTGCACGAAAAAACTTTTTAGAAGCAGCTAAACTTAGCGATAACAAAGAGTTTATCGAACAATGTGAAGCTCGGGTGATATCAATTTCAAACTTTGAACAAGTGCTCCATTGAATCACTCACCAGATAAATCGCTGTAGGGGTTATCTATGTCCAGGCTGACGCTCTCCCTGAAACCTGGGATGACTATTTCTTCTGGAGAAATAGTAAGCTCTTCGCCATCCACTACACCCTCGCCAAATTGATAGATTGGCTTGGTGTCAAGGTCATCGGCTCTCAGATTATAGTTTTCTGCTGCTTCCTTTATTTTTTCTGAGCGTTTTTTGTGTTCGGTTAGAGTTTTTGCGCCCCATCTCTTTCTAAGAAGCTCTTCAGTTTTTGACGGGGATACAAAGAAACCTGTGGCATTGTTTCCTCCAAATCCTTTTGAATTAACGAATCCAACTGGCATAGACGAAGGATCGATTTTGATGTCGTCGAAGGGTANGTGGAGGTGACTATCGTGCACGTCCTCTGCGATATGGTCTATCGTTTTAATTCCAGGGAACAGTCCATCCTCCCATGTCCCAAGTATCGCGCTTAATTGGTCGCCGCCAGCTGGCGCCATGGAATGGCCTAAATAACATTTAACTGCTCCTGTTAACCAAGATTTTATGCCAAAAGTCTTGGCCAACTCGTTGAGTATGTGAGACTCGGTCACTCGATTCTGGGGTGTACCTGTCCCATGAGCTTGCATAAAGGATCCTTGCCTAAGAACCTGCTCTCCCAGTAAATTTTTCGCCGATGCCATGGCTTTTGCGACAGTCAGATAGTTACCAATGCCGGGACCAGGAATAGATTTTTTGTAGCCATCTGCATGAACGAAAACATCAGGGACAGAACCAAGTATCCTTGCACCGGATTCAAGAGCTAACTGATCATCCATTAACACCAGCCAAATGGATGCTTCGGCGCAAGTGAATCCNGCATTCGAAGAAAATGGCCTGCAAGCTCTGCGATTGTCACAAATATCTGAGTCATCCAAGGCCTTCAGTTCCTCGTCTTCGGCTAGAGCACCCATAACACGATAGCCTTCGATAACATGAGGAACTACAGGAGCTTCGCTATTTCCAACAATGACAACTCGTTTATTTCCAGAACGAATGTCATCAATAGCTCGTTTGACGTTATANAGAAAAGTTGCGCAAGCCCCTATGATTCCTGCCGTCTCGCCCACAGAGCCTAAGATGTAGGCATTGACGAAATCTCCTGGCATTTCAGGCAGTCCCAAAGCGCAGTGTTTTGATGTCGGTCTGCGCCCGGTAAGTGGGTTCTGTAAAAGACCACCATAGGCGTCATTGTCAAGCTGACCCATCGCGCTTCCAGAGTAAACTGCTATTTCGTCGGGCCTAACTAAATTTCTTAACTCTTCTACTTTAAAGCCAGTAGATTGGATGGCGTCTGAGGCGCCGTAAACGGTAAGCTGTAGTCCTCTGGGATGACTTCGACTAGCATAGAGTGCTGCAGGATCAAACCCAGAGGGGACTTGTCCTGCACTCGTGACTTTTGAAACCCGTTCATCAGGTAGCAGAACGCTCAAAGACTCTTCGCAAATAATCTGAGTTTCCTTGTCATTAATCTTTGTTAGAGACCAATTGCTCGGAATAGTTTCCGGAAGTTGCTTCGTNGGTATTTTGAATGTGATTGATTTGGCATCAGTATTTTTTAATGTCGCAGAGGAATGCCAATTAACTGCATCAGGGTCAAAAATCTCAATCTTTCTGATTAGTGTGTGGTNCTTTATGTACTGTCTGACCGTCGAGTNCTGACTATTACCATCTAGTCTCATGAGNTTNGCAAGACTCGCAAAAGTTCCATCTTGCTTTTCTTGATCGAGTTTATCTATTACAAGGCGCCTATAAGCGTGATGAAAGGAAGCCCGACCNGCCGGGTTAATTCCTCCAAAGCCCACCATCAGTGGNAGAGGGGAGTTGGTGCTGATGGTTTTCAAGACCTCTCCAGTGCTATCGCTGTTGCCTCGCCGCCTCCAATACAAAGCGCCGCGATCCCTCTCTTCTTGTCTAAACGNTTCATCGCNTGTGCNAGAGTAACTACCAGTCGACTNCCCGTTGATCCTATAGGGTGGCCTTGAGCACAGGCACCTCCATATAGATTTACCTTAGCTGGGTCGAGATTTAACTCTTGAATGGCCAGCATTGTTACCATTGCAAAGGCCTCGTTTATCTCGAACAGTTCGACATCATCNATGTTCCAGTCAATNTTTGTTAGGAGTTTTTGTATTGCGCCCACAGGAGCAATAGTAAAGTCAGAAGGATGAATTGAATGAGTNCAATGCCCAACGATTCTCGCCAGNGGCTCTGNCGTNAAGTTTTGTTCATCAGAGGTCAGNACTAAAGAGGAAGCCCCATCGGATATTGATGAGGAATTTGCAGCNGTGATCGTGCCGTCTGCTTTAAATGCGGGNCGCAGGGACGATATTTTCTCGAGTTTTGCTCGGCCTGGTTGTTCGTCATCGGTNATCCGACTCTCTCCGACTAAGATTGGTTCGATCTCAGCTTCTAAAAATTTATTTTCGATCGCCNCTCTTGCTCTAACTACCGAGTTGGTCGCGTAATCGTCCATATCTTTTCTGGTAAGTTGGAACTGGTCAGCCGTACTTTGAGCGAAGGAACCCATTGAACCGCCCGTCTCGGCGTCTTCTAATCCATCAAGGAAGAGAGCGTCCTGCATTTGTTGGTGACCCATTCGTAAGCCTGATCTGGCTTTTTGTACTAAATAGGGAGCATTGCTCATGCTTTCCATACCGCCAGCAATAATTGTGTTACCGCTATCAGCTTTAATAAGATCGGTAGCCAACATAATGGCTTTCATGCCAGAGCCGCAAACCTTATTGACTGTTGTCGCGCCACAGGAGTCAGGTAAACCCGCGTTTCTCATAGCTTGTCGAGCTGGAGCTTGCTTGAGTCCGGCGCTCACTACNTTGCCCATGATTACTTCATCGATCTGTGAATCTTGAACTGAAGCACGNTCTATGGAAGCTCGTATTGAATGAGCGCCTAGCTCTGGGGCACTCATAGAAGATAAAGCGCCTTGAAAACTCCCCACTGGTGTTCTTGCTGCACTAGCGATATAAACCTGTTTAACCAAGGTTCACCTCATAGTTTAATTACGTTGACCTGATTCTAATGTTCTACGCCGTGAAGAGCTAGCATCCGGACTTGTTCAGTTTGAAAGGTGCTCTCTAAAGCGTGGAATCAGTTCGGCGAAGTTGCAGGGCTTGAAATCGATGTCTAGTTGGTTNTTCAGTATTTGTTGCCAGGCCGTTTCGACAGCATTTGAGCTGCCCGGAAGAGAAAAAATAAGAGTACCATTTGCAATGCCAGCTATGGCTCTAGATTGTATGGTCGACGAGCCGATCTCCTTAAAAGAAATTTGTCTAAATAGCTCACCAAAGCCGTCGATGGTTTTATCGAATAAGGGCTCTAACGCTTCTGGCGTGCTGTCTCGCCCCGTGAAACCTGTACCGCCAGTCGTAATGATCACTTGTATGTTGTCGTTGGCTATCCATTGTGAAGCGGTAGATCTAATTGCGTAAATATCATCCTTTACCAGTTGTCGATCAGTTACCGAGTGGCCAGCAGAAGTCGCAAGCTGTTCTAATGTAGAGCCAGACTGATCTTCCTCCATGCTCCGAGTGTCTGATATCGTCAATAACGCGACTGAAAGGCTTTTGAGGTTCAATTGAGTTTCTCAAGTTATGTGTTTAGACGTCGTCATCATACAACAATTTAGCCTCATCGTTTTAAGAGGTCTGTACCAAAACTGGCTGATTGATAATCAGTCCTCAAGTGGCTAGAGTAGCGGTTTGTTTTTTTCAATCTAGAAACGGTGCAAAAACAGCTCATAGAAGGGGATCGGCTGTTCTTAATAGCCGAAAATTTAGCGAAAGATTTTTCTCTTTTNCCGGAACAGTCCAGGGAAGNNGAANCTGTGTCCGGTCTTCTCTCCGANTCNGTTATTCGAGGTGAAATAGAAGCGCTTTCTAAAATAGATATTGATTCTTATATAGAACGTGTCCTTGCAAAGGCTGAAGATCAATCTCGGATTGCCGCTCCGAAAATAATCCGACAACTAGGAAATGTTTTTGAAGAGAAGAGTTCGGGTCCGTACTATCAAGCGATACTCGGCCTAGTTTTCCCTGGAGGAGAAACTCGTAGAGTTGGTTTTATGGCCCAAGATAGATCTAAAGATCTAGGGGTTTGGATGCCAGGACATCATCTTGAGGCCGCGAAGTTTGTTGAGACCTGTTCCACTCAGTCGATTCCTATCGTGACGTTTATGGATACGCCAGGAGCGGATGCTAAACAAGAAGCAAANGAGCAAAACCAAGCGCACAGTATCTCTCGGCTGATTGCAGAGATGAGTAACGTAGATGTTCCGAATATTGGGGTTATCTATGGTCTTGGCTATTCAGGTGGAGCAATACCGCTTGCGTCAAGTAACACGATCCTGTCACTGAAAGATGCGGTTTTCAGTACTATTCAACCNGGGGCCTTAGCGAATATNGTCAGACGATTGAATCTATCNTGGCAAGAGTGTGCACAATANGTTGGTTTGTCTGCTTANGAGNTGTACGGTCAGGGAAATATCGATGGTGTCGTTGATTACAGTCCGTCGGAGAAATCATCTTCACCAGATAATTTACGTTTGGCAATTGTGGGGGCNATCTCAAATGTAGAAGGTAGGGTCAAAGAATTTGTGTCGGAAAATCCTTATATTCTCGACCATTACAGACAAAGTCTCACGCGTTATCTAAACCCATCGAAGAGTTTGTTGGCAATGCAAACTAGCGCTTCACTTAAATTGACAAAAAATCCTACTGAATATCTCAACGTCTTCGGGGTTGCGTACAGATATTTGCGGTATCTTCAAGTTCGGAAGAGGATCAAGGCGACCAGCACTTCGCAATATGGTCGCTTAGCAGCCCTGGAGTTGCCTGCTGGAGATTTGAAAAGAAGAACAGACCTCGAGCGCAGGCAAAAATTTCTAAGCTGGATTCAAGATCCGGACAAGGTTATTTATGACGACACGTTGCTAAAGGCTTGGCGAAATTATCAAGATAAAAAACAATCCCTGAACGAAGAGCGCGGACGCATAAAGCTGCTCATATTTGGCGAGCCCAGACAGAATTATGAAACGGCAAGATTTGAATTAATTTCGTGCTTACTTGCGTTTTTGTATAACCGATGGAAAAACGAAGCAAGCAGTAACCTTGAAGTACTAATCAATTATTTGAGAAATTTTGAGGATACAAAGTTAATACTCAAGGTCAGTGATATTGAAAATCCTATTGAAGTCATTAAGAGGATCTGCGCTCAGGATGATTTGCGCGAAGAGCTGCGTGAGCGATTCTCCTATCAAGGCAGAGTTCTTTTAACCCCGGAAGACCTCGAAAATAGAGGTGAAACTCAGTTAGCAAAACAGCTAGCTTCTGAACTTAATGTTGCAATAACAGGATCCGTGTTTTCTCTTGCATCCAAGGAGATGGCNTCCTCAATCAAGTCTAATAGGACTCTTTTGAATGAAAGAGTTCCTCAGCTAGCTGGTTCGATTGATGAGAGAAACGANGGCAANNATGAGTCTGCAGTTAATGTTTTGGATGTATTGTTAGACGAAGAGCTCAGAGAGGATATTGTTTCCGAGTGTAAGAACCTTTTGATCTTTGATTCGGTGTATAACCAGGTGGTCGCGAATTTGGATGACATCGCGTCTGAAGCACAAAGTGCCCAGAGCTTGTCGAAAGAGACTCTGGCTCGACTAGTAGGCTCGGCAATAGCAGAATCGAAGGGNACTATTGAAGGNCCTGATGATAGTGTGATGCTGGACCAGTTTTTTGATTGGTACGANCGCTTACTTAGAATGCCTAAGGCTTCGTTATTCTTTACTGGCGTAGAGGAGTGGAAAAAGGCCAATTTCCCGCACATTGCGGATGCATTATTCGTTGTTGTTACGCATATTTTTCAGAATTTGGTCACGTCCTACATACAATCTGAGCGTGAAGGCAAAGTTTATCAAGGCAGGATTGCTCCAAGGTTGATTGGCCGCAGGAAAGATTTCTGGAATCGTTTGAACATTGCATACAGCGATCTGTTGATGCAAAAACGATTGGTAGAAGAAAGACGACAAAATCCGTTTTCCTATAAGGACATAATCGATAAATATTTTGATAACTGGGAAGATCGTTTTGAAGATCTTTTGAGCACGGATCCATGTTCTTTCCCNGGTTTTCGTCAATCGATTGAGGCCGCACTGAATAAAGAGGTTCCGCCTTGCGGGATTGTAGCCGGGGTTGCTGATTTTAAAGCCTCGAANAATGTGAAGGTTGGGGTTCTATTATCCAACGTTTCTTTCCAAGCAGGCTCCTTTGATATGGCGAGTGCAGAGAAGTTCTGCAAGCTTTTGGTTGAATGTGCGGAGCAGCATATCCCTGTAGTGTGCTTCATATCTTCGGGTGGCATGCAGACGAAAGAAGGNGCTGGGGCGCTCTTTTCAATGGCAGCAGTTAACGACCGTATTACTCGATTTGTAAGGGATCACGATCTTCCTGTTATTGTGTTTGGCTATGGTGATTGCACTGGAGGCGCGCAAGCGAGCTTTGTGACCCATCCTTTGGTGCAAACCTATTACTTCTCAGGCACNAATATGCCTTTTGCGGGCCAAATTGTGGTTCCGTCAAACTTACCTTTAAAATCGACGTTATCAAACTATCTCTTCTTAAATAAAGGCAGCATGCAGGGACTTGTAGAGCATCCGTTCCAAGAAGGATTGGATGGTGTGTTGCGACAAATCGATCCCACAATNCCTTTGCCTACTGAAAGTGTGGAAACTGTTGTTGAAAAGGTGCTTTCGAGCGGAGTCGCAGAATTTAGGCCTGTTGTGGTTGCTCATCAAAACCGCTATACCGACGAAGAACTGATTAGACCTACCAAAAGAGTCCTGATACACGGCCGGGGTTGTACAGCTGTCAAATTGATCACAGCCGCTCATGATATGGGNCTAGAAATCGTATTAGTTCAAAGTGATCCAGACATGNAGTCGNTAGCAGTCGACTTGCTCAATGATCGTGACACTGTNGTATGTATTGGTGGTAATACNCCNGANGAAAGTTATTTGAATGCNTTGAGTGTTCTGAANGTNGCAGAAAATGANGGNACTGATTCGCTTCATCCAGGGATTGGNTTNCTNTCTGAAAACTCCTCCTTCGCAGAGTTGATAAGAAGTCATGGGATAAATTTTATTGGACCTCCCGTCTCGAGTATGGAAACAATGGGCAATAAATCCAATGCAATCAACACCGCGATGAGTTTAGATGTGCCNGTTGTGCCTGGTAGTCATGGAATATTGACGAGTGTAGAGAAAGCGGCGGAGGTGGCTAATAGAATTGGATATCCTGTNCTTATAAAAGCCGTTCACGGGGGAGGTGGAAAGGGGATCCAGATCGTTGAGGAAGAGGCGGAACTGTTTGAGCTTTTCCACAGGGTTGCGGCGGAAGCGAGAAGCGCCTTTGGTAACGGCGACGTATACATAGAAAAGTACGTTACCTCGCTTCGGCACATAGAGGTGCAGTTGTTGAGGGATACTCAAGGNTCAACAAAAGTTCTGGGAATAAGAGATTGTAGCGTCCAGAGAGATAAACAGAAGGTTCTAGAAGAGTCCGGGTCCACTATGTTACCGGCTCACTTGGAGGAGTCGGTAATACAATCGACCCGAAAAATTGCGGATCAGGTAGGTTACGTAGGAGCAGGTACGGTAGAGTTTATCTACGACTTGAAGTCAGAAGCGATTTATTTCATGGAGATGAATACTCGATTGCAAGTTGAGCATCCTGTCACAGAGTTGGTTTCTGGCGTGGAAATCGTTGGTGAACAGTTTCGTATTGCGAGCGGTCAGTCNATAGTCGACTTGCCAGAAAAACAGAAAGGATACGCNATAGAAGTAAGAGTGACNGCAGAATTGATNGAGCAAGATGCTGAAGGTAGCTTGAATTTTAAACCTCAACCGGGACGAATCTCTGATTNTGATTTTCCTGAGCAANAAAATATTCAAGTNATATCAACNGCAGGAGCTGGGAAGGANGTNTCACCCTATTACGATAGNTTNTTGGCACAAGTGATAGTTCATTCGGATACTCGAGAAAATGCGATCGTCGAACTTATCGACTATCTAGAAAGAGTCAAATTGACTGGGATAAGCACCAATATTCCTCTATTGAAATTAATTTTGAAGGACAAGGTGTTTAGAGAAGGGATATACGATACTGGGTACCTGTTGGAGTTGCTCGAACGTAGCAATATAGATCAGCTAATCTCTGAGACGGTAGAAGCTGCAGGCGCATCTGAAAGCGCTATTGGTAGCGCGAGTATAGCGATTGAAGGAACAAACGAACTTCGCGTTTTATCGCCTTCCAGTGCTATTTTCTATAGTACGCCCTCTCCATCAGAGCCTGATTATATAAGTGTTGGAGATCGAATAGAGCTGCAGACCACTTTATGCCAGCTAGAGGCGATGAAAATATTCTCGCCGTTGAAACTGGGTGATTTTAACCAAAATAGCCAGCTGTATGACCCGACACTAGCGTACGAAGTAACACGCATAAATATTAGATCCGGTCAGCAAGTGAATCCGGGAGATCTTCTGTTTGTGATTCGTCCTATTGAGCAGTGAGCGCACTGGTCGAAATCCTTTCCCAAATATTTTCAAGATGTACTAGTTTAGAGTATGAAATCCTTCAGGCCTTTCGCAGTTAGAGATTCGGTTATTTTTCTAATCACGCTCTTGTCTTGGCAGAACCTAAGCGATTCAAGTATTTCCCATGGAATAGCTGGGGTG